>DUUG01000119.1 GCA_012841675.1 Clostridiales bacterium | reverse complement strand
TGTTTCAAGTTTATTGATAAACTCATCCTGAATACCAAACTTATGTACAAAGGCAGATACGGAATCAAGTATTTTGTCCATATATTTAGATGAATCAATTCCCAGTAGAGAAAAAAGAATATGGCGGTAAAAGTATGAAAGTTTTAGCAAGTATAACGCGGATTCAGAACCGTCTAAGAATAATTTGCCCTGCCGGCTTCGAACATGAGCTATTCTGTTTCGACTGTTTGTCAAAATGTGCGCAAATTTATCCAGATTAGCAGAACATTCGGCAGAAAGCAGAGGATCTCCATAGAGCTCTAACATCCAAATAAGATATTTTTGCAGTTCCGATTCATTCTTTTTCACTTTTGGCAACTTTATTGACCTTACACTGCTTATGCGCTCAGCAAGCGGTATAAAGGATTCAATCAGAAACGCGCATTTACAATCAACCGGTAGACCGATGTTGGAAAGGCAGTAGAGTACCATGTTAAATGAAATATCAAGTGCCTTAAGTGTTCTGCACCATTTGCTAAATAAGCTTCTGTTAAGAACTTCAGAATAGTTAACGAATGCATTTGGGACATATTTTGCAGAGTCTCCGGAACTGTAGTAATGGAGACGATGACTCAGAAACCACTTGGCAACGGCGTCTTGGAGAGGATCATTATTGAAGAAAACTGCGTTTTCAATCGACAAGAACTCGCCTTCAAAAATCATGAGCAGTTTTTCTAACGTCTCAAATATAAGAGGTCTTTTGATTTCGTTTCTTTGCTTGAAAAGACTTGAATTTCTCGCTTATCGGTATCGCGAATAGAGATAGTAAAGCTCTGTCCATTGTCAATATAGTCGAATTGGAGTTCGGGTTTATTGTCATTGTCTGATTTACAACTTTGTGTAACGACCAACTTGTGACAGGGGAAATTCGTGTAATAGATTTCCATCATTTTCATTAACATGATAATCACCTTCTATACTGTCTGTACACGGATGGGCAGATAGTAAAAGCAAACAAAGAAAAATTATGTCATCGTCGGGGCAAACTGGCTGTAATACAGCTTGGCATACAGGCCGTTTTGGGAAAGAAGCTCTTCGTGTCGCCCTTGCTCCACAATATTTCCGTTCTGCATGACCAAAATCAGATCCGCGCCCTGAATGGTGGACAGGCGATGGGCAATGACAAAGCTGGTGCGGCCCTCTGTCATTTTGTCAAAGGCTTGAGAAATACGTGCCTCGGTTAACGTGTCAATAGCGCTGGTTGCTTCGTCGAGAATTAACAGAGCCGGATCCGTCAGCATCACACGGGCGATACAAAGAAGCTGTTTCTGCCCCTGAGAAAGGCTGCTTTCGTCGGTAATTTCCGTGTCATAGCCCTTGGGCAAACGCTGAATAAAGTTATGCGAAAAGGCGGCCTTGGCCGCGGCAACCATCTCCTCCTCGGTGGCGTCCGGTTTTCCATACAGCAGGTTTTCCCGAACCGTGCCGGAGAAAAGCCAGCTATCCTGTAAAACCATGCCAAACTGCTTCCGCATGCTGTTGCGGGTTAATTTTCGGATATCCGTACCATCTAAGGTAATTTTTCCCGCCTGCGGCTCGTAAAAACGCATCAGAAGGTTGACAATGGTTGTTTTTCCTGCCCCGGTAGGCCCGACAATAGCGATTTTTTGTCCAACCTTGGCAGAAACGTTTAGGTCGGTAATCAGCGGTCGGTCGGGAACATAGGAGAAGGAAATGTTTTCAAAGGTTACATTGCCCTCGCAGTGCTCAATCTGGCGCGCATCGATTGCGTCGGGCACTTCGTCTTGGGCATCAAGTAGCGCAAAAATCCGTGCCGCGGCAGACAAAGCTGCCTGTATCTGGGAAATGACGCCGCTTATTTCGTTAAAGGGCTTGGTATACCGGTTAGCATAGGTAATGAATGCCGATAGCTCGCCCACCGTCAACGATCCGCGCACTGCCATAAGTCCGCCGACTACGCCCACAGCGGCATACACAATATTGTTGACAAACCGGGTGCTGGGATTGACCAGGGAGGCATAGACTTGTGCTTTGTAACCGGTTTTGCGCAGGGATTGGTTAAAAATTTCGAATCGTTCCTGCGCCTTGTCCGCATAGGAAAAGGCGGTGACAAGCTTTTGTCCGGAGACCATTTCATTGACATAACCGGCCAGCTCCCCTTGGGCAGCGGCCTGCTCGGAAAACATACGGTGCGAACGGCTTGTGATAAACCATGCAACCACAATCGAAAGAGGTGTTATCAAAATCACCGTTAATGCAACAAAGACATCCAAATACAGCATGATGCCGATAGTGCCGGCGATGGTAGCTAAACCGGTCAGGAGACTGGACAAACTGGCGGAAAGGCCTTCGGATATGGCTTCCGCATCGGGCACTAGCCGCGCAACAATGTTGCCCTGGGTATGCCGGTCAAGGTAGGAAAGAGGCAGGCTTTGGATTTTGGCAAACGCCTCTGTGCGCAGGCGCCGAACGGTGTTGAAGCTGATGACGTGGGTGGAAAAGGCCAGTAGCCACTGAAACACAGAATCCAACAGATACAGCGCAAGCAGGATCAAAATTACTTTGAAAAGGGCGGGAAAGTCCACTAAGCCTATGCCAAGCATGGCGTCAATGGCGCGGCCGACGAGAATCGGCGAAACCAGAAACGTCGCAACGGTGGCCAAGGCGGATGATACCGCCAATATGAGAAACGGCCGGTCAGACCGCATATAATGCAGTAAACGGCGGATCATCCCCTTAGAGGAAGGGGTTAGGGAGAATGCTTCATTCATAATTGATTCCGTATCCTTTCGGGGCTTGTGGTGGGAAGAAAGTTACCTTACGCGCGGCAGGTTCAAATCCTGCCGCCTAAATGCGTATCGGATTTTGATTATTTAAATCAGTGCGTTATCTCGCTAGATTTTGGAATAACCGAGAAAGACATTAGTTGTAAATCAAAACTGTAAACTTATGGGCAGAAGATAGACGATTTTCGCATAAGAAGGTAATTGCTGCGGAAAACCGTTAAGAGTTTAACTGCTCCGGCGAAAGCTGTGAATGACAAATTTCTCTGTACACAGAGCAGTTTTCATACAGCTCATCATGGGTGCCGAGCCCAACGGCGCGACCTTCGTCCAGCACCAGAATCCGGTCGGCATGGCGAATGGCGCCCACACGCTGTGAAATGTAGATAACCGCCGTGTGTTTGGGCGTGTTCTTGTGAATTGCCTGACGAAGGGCCGCGTCGGTGGCAAAGTCTAAAGCAGAGGAGGCGTCATCAAGGATTAAAATATCAGGCTGGCCCACCAAAGCACGGGCAATGGTCAAACGCTGTCGCTGTCCGCCGGAAAAGTTTCCGCCTCTTTCCTCTACCACATGGTCGAGTCCTAAAGGGAGGCGGCGGACGAACTCGGCCGCCTGCGCCGTTTCCAGAGCTTGCCAAATTTCCTCGTCGGTGGCATCAGGCTTGCCCCATTGGAGGTTTTCGCGGACGGTTCCTGTAAAAAGTCGTGCCCCTTGGGGAACGATTCCGATTTGCCGCCGCAGGGCTTCAGGGGCGTAATTTTGCACCGGATGGCCAAAAACCTTGACCTCTCCGGAAGTAGCATCGTAAAAACGAAGCAAAAGTGCGGCCAGGGTGGATTTTCCGGAGCCTGTTGCGCCGAATACGCCTAAAGTTTCGCCCCGGTGAAGCGTTAGGTTCAGATCCGAAAGGGCCTTGCCGCCGCCCTTGTGATAGGCAAAGCTGACACTAACAAATTCGGCGGCGGGAGCAGTTTCGTCCGGCTCAGCATTTGCATCTGTTGGGCCAACCACAGAGGGCTCGGTTCCCAAAACCTCACCGACTCGGCTGGCCGCGGCGGCGGCACGGGTAAAGAGAATGACGAGATTGGCAACAATTACAATTTGCATTAAGATCATCAGCATGTAGTTGACAAACGCAACAATAACACCGGGCGTAAGACGGCCGGTGTTTACCTGAATCCCGCCCAGCCACAAAACCGCCAAAATGCCTAGGTTCATAACGATGGAGGTCAAGGGATTTAACAAAGCGGAAAGCCGGCTGACGCGAATGGAAAGAGCCGCATGCTCGTCAACAGCCGTTTGAAACCGCGCTTTCTCCCGTTCAGTTTCGGAAAATGCGCGCACCACTCGAACCCCGGACAAATTTTCCGCGGAAACCTTGGCAATTTGATCCAACTTTTTTTGCAAGTTGCGGTAGAAGGGAATGGTCTTTCCCATGACGACATATATAATAAGGGAAGTCAAAGGGGCGACGATTAGGAAAATAAGAGACAGGCGAAGATCCAAAATCATAGCCATAACAATAGCGCCTACGGCCAGAAACGGCGCCCTGACAACTAGACGGATCAGCATAGCTAAAGCATTCTGTAGCTGGTTAATATCCGCTGTGACTCTTGTGATTAAAGAAGCGGCTCCAAACTTGTCCACATCGGCGTGGGATAGTCGGTTGATATGCGCGAATAAATCGGAACGAAGCTCTGTGCCAAATCGAATGGATGCCTTGGATGCAAGAATTTGGCAAACAAGAGTTGTGCATAAACCGATAGCAGAAACAAGGAGCATAAGAAGCCCCTTGGACCAAATATAGCTCTTGTCGCCGTTTTGTATCCCTATATCAATGAGATCCGCCATAATAAGCGGAATCCAAAGCTCTAATATAGCCTCTACCAATTTGGAGGATTGGCCGAAAAAAATCTCAAACCTGTAACGTTTCAGGTACGTGCGCAAGTATTGCAAAATTAAATTCGCCCTTTCTGGACAAGATAATACTATTATTATAGCAAATTATGCGGAAAAATGAAAGTTTCCAAAAAGCAAAACAGTACGTATATGATGAAAATATTCCCACAACAGACCCAATTAATTTGTCGTTTTCAACAGTATATGACAGTTGACAAAATCTCTTGGAGGGTATAAAATGTTAGTGGTGTCTAACAGGAAGGGAGGAATAGCTATGCCATTGTCTATGGGACAGGTTGGCAAACAGTATACTATAAGCGCCTGTCACGCCAAAGGGGAAGTGAAAAAGCGTCTTGAAAATCTTGGAGTTCTTCCGGGAGAACAGATAACGCTTTTGGCTCAGCGCGGCGGCGATTTAATCATAAAAATAAAAGATGCGCGTTTGGCTTTAAATCGTGGCATGGCCTCCGTTATCTTTGTAAAATAATAGATATATAACCTTCTGTATGGTCTTTTGACGGACAGAGGGGTTATATTTTGGAAACTAGTTAGTCATGACAAACTCGTGTTGCAAAGCAGTATAGTATGCTCACAACATGCGTACTATTAAACAAGGATAGGATATAAAGGGAGATAACAAGGAGGAAAAGGAAAATGCAACTTACTCTTAAAGACTTGCTGCCAGGGGAAAAGGGCCGTGTAATAAGTATCGGATCTGCCGGTCCAGTGCGGCGCCGGCTGGTGGATATGGGCATAACGCCCGGAACGGTGATTCTTCTTCGGAAGCTAGCACCGCTGGGGGACCCGATGGAAGTCAACTTGCGGGGGTATGAGCTGAGCCTGCGTAAGAACGAAGCAGAGCAAGTTATCATCGAGAAAATTGAGGGGTAAGGGTGAAAAGAGATGTCACTGCGAATTGCTCTAGCGGGGAACCCCAATAGCGGAAAAACCACGCTGTTTAATATTTTAACCGGCAGCCGCGCCCATGTAGGCAACTGGCCCGGTGTCACGGTGGATCGCCGCGAAGGAACGTATAAAAGCAAAAAAGGCGAGGCAAATATTATCGACTTGCCGGGTATTTATTCACTCTCACCCTATACGCCTGAAGAAGTGGTTGCCCGGAACTACATAATCGATGAAAAGCCTGATATGGTCATCAATATTGTGGATGCCACCAACCTAGAGCGCAATCTCTATTTGACGACACAGCTTCTTGAGCTGGATTGCCCGCTGATTGTCGCGTTGAACATGACGGATCTTTTAGAAAAAGAAAAAAATAGCATCGATGCTTCTTTGCTGGAAAAGCGTCTGGGTGTTCCGGTATTTTCCATTTCCGCGCTGCGTGGCACAGGCGTCAAGGAAATGATGGAAGGCATTATGAAGCTGGCCGGACAAAATAGACAAGGCAATACGGTTTTGAAAGACGGGCCTTTGGCCGATGCCTTCTTGGCCGCTTTGAAAATCGTGGAAGAAAAGAAGCTTTCCAACCCTGTTTTTCATGCGGTCAAGCTGTTGGAAAATGATTCTCTTACTCTGGAAGCAGCAGGTCTTACCGAGGAAAGCCACGAAGTTGCCACTGTGCAGAAATTAGTCGCCAAAGCAAACGAGCTGGGCGACGGGGAAGCCGCTGTGGCCGATGAACGGTATAAGAGCATTGCCAAAAAATTCGTGCCGGCGCTGAAAAAAAGTAGCCAAGCAGGCTTAAACACCTCCGACAAAGTGGACAAGGTGCTGACAAACCGTATTTTGGGTCTGCCGATTTTCCTTGGGCTTATGTGGCTTGTGTTCCACTTAACCTTCGGTGAGTTTTTGTTTGGCATTGAACCGATTCCGACCCCCGGCACATTGCTTGTTATGGGAATCGAATGGCTGTTTGACTGGGTCAATGAAGGCGCGCTTTGGCTTATGGATGTCATGGGCGCAGCGGAGGGCAGCCTTACGTACGGTCTTATCATAGACGGTGTGTTTGCCGGTGTCGGCGCTGTTCTTGGGTTCTTGCCGCTGGTTGTTATTCTGTTCTTCTTTCTTTCGTTGTTAGAAGAAACCGGCTATATGGCTCGTGTTGCCTTTATTATGGATCGTATGCTGCGCCGGTTTGGCCTTTCGGGCAAGGCGTTTGTTCCCATGCTCATGGGATTTGGCTGCTCTGTACCTGCTATTATGGGAGTGCGCACGCTGGAAAACGATCGCGACCGCAAGCTGACGATGATGTTGATTCCTTGGATGTCCTGCGGTGCGAAATTCCCGATTTACGGTGTTTTTGCCGCGGCTTTGTTCGAAGAGAATGCCGATTTAATGACGTTTGGTCTATATCTGATTGGTATTGTTACGGCTGTTTTGGCAGGAGTTATCCTGAAAAAGACCGTATTCAAAGGGGATGCAGCACCGTTTATTATGGAAATGCCCGCCTATCACAGACCCCGCGCCAAAGGCCTATTTTTGCAGGTTTGGGACAAGGCCAAGGGCTATCTTGTCCGTGCCGGTACGGTGATTTTAGCATCGACCATTGTCATCTGGTTCCTGGCAAACTTCAGCTTCTCCCTTAGAATGGTAGAAGCCAACAGCGCAGAAAGCATTCTGGGCGTTCTTGGCAATGGGATTCGCTTCTTCTTTATCCCGCTGGGCTTTGCATCCGGGCCGGACGGTTGGAAAGCCGTTGTGGCAATCTTGACGGGCCTGGTTGCGAAAGAAATGGTTGTATCCACCATGGGCGTTCTCTATAACCCCGGTATCCAAGGCGATGCCCTGGAAGATGAAGGGGCACAGGCGGCTTTGATTGCGTCTATCAGCGCCAGCTTTACCCCCGTGGCAGCCCTTGCGTTTATGGCGTTCAACCTGCTGAGCGTGCCTTGCATGGCAGCCGTAGGCGCGTTAAGAAGCGAAATGCGTTCCAGAAAGTGGTTCTGGTTTACCATTCTTCTTTGGATTGCGGCCGCATGGATTGTGTCGTTTGCAATAAATATAATTGGTACCGGGTTGAATAGCATTTTCCATTGGTTTTAATCAAACAGTATGCTAACACCCGTTATAAAGGAGGTTTACTTATGGGATGGCTTGATATTGTTACGGTGATGGTGGCTATCGTTGTGGTGGCTTTACTGGTGGTTTTTCAGATTCGTAAAAAGAAAAAGTCGCAGGCGGCCGGAGGCTGCGCAAGCGGCTGTGCAGGCTGTCCCAGTGCAAGCCTCTGCGGCGGTACAGTTGAGAAAAAGTAAGTATATGCAAACAGTCCGGAGAGATTCTCCGGGCTGTTTGTTTTTGGAAAGCATTTTACCCCAAAATATGTGCTGCAGCAGATATATACGAAGGAAAAATCTCGGACACAATACGGAAGAACCGTTGGCCATCTCTTTACAAGCATATTAATTTTTGGTATCCTTACGGCATAGTGAAAGGGGATATCATATGCTAAACACAGTTGAACTTACAACCGATGTATGCGTTGTGGGCGGCGGCATGTCGGGGCTGGCCGCGGCGATATCCGCCGCAAGAGCCGGCGCAAAGGTTATTTTAATGCACGAGCGGCCTGTTTTGGGCGGCAATGCGTCTTCGGAAATAAGAATGTGGATCTGCGGTGCAAAGGGAGAAAACAACCGGGAAACGGGGCTTGCCGAGGAAATTGCCCTGACCAGCTTGTACAGAAACCCAACCAAAAGCTATGCCGTTTGGGACACGATTCTTTTCGATTTTGCCAAGGCGGAACCCAATGTAACTCTTCTTTTAAACTGCGCCTGTATGGACGCCGAGGTCACAAAGGGTGAGTTTCCATACGGACGCACAACCCGAATCGAAAGCGTCACCGGGTACAGCATGACAACACAGCAGTTTTTCAAAGTCAAGGCAAAAACCTTTATCGACTGCTCGGGCGACAGCATTTTAGCCCCACTTACCGGGGCGGAGTTTTCCATCGGCCGAGAGAGTGCCGAAGTTTACGGCGAGGATACGCATGTTGCCGTTTCTGACCGGATGACCATGGGCATGAGCTGTTTAATTCAGGCAAGAGAAACAACCCGGCCCATCCCGTACAAGGCGCCTAACTTTGCCACCAAGCTTACCAAAGAGCAGGTGGAAAACCGGCGGCCGAATCTGCGCAAAACGTCTGAAAACTTTTGGTATTTAGAGCTAGGCGGCGACCGGGATACTATTAAAGACACGGACACCCTTCGGGATGAGCTGGTTGCCCTGGCGGCGGGTATGTGGGATTATTTGAAAAACGAGTCTGGTGATGATATTGAGAACTTCGAGCTGGATTTCCTCGGATTTTTGCCGGGGAAACGCGAGTCTCGCCGTATGACAGGAGAGTATGTCATCACCCAAAAGGATATTTCCGAAAACCGAAGCTTCCACGATGTAATCGCCTTTGGAGGCTGGCCGCTAGACGATCATTTCCCCGCCGGTTTTTACCATAAGGGCGCGGCCAACACCAATATTGAAACGCCTGCGCCCTATCAGATTCCCTATCGGTGTCTGTATTCAAAGAACGTCTCCAACCTAATGTTTGCCGGGCGCAATATCAGCATGACGCATATGGCCATGAGCAGCATCCGTGTCATGGCAACCTGTATGCTGCTAGGCCAGGCGGCGGGCTTTGCTTCGGCTCTTTGCAGCCGGGAAGACACAACGCCCCACGGCGTTTACGAAAACCACCTTTCGACGCTGCAAACGATGCTTTTAGAGGCGGATTGCTTCCTGCCCGGCCATCGCCGAGAAATATCCCAGATTTGCCAAAGAGCAGCTCTTTCCGGGCCGGACGGTTTACGAGACGGGGCGGATCGGGAACACATGCTGTATGACAACGTGGGTCAAACACCGCAGATTAAAAACGGCGAAGCTGTTACTTACCGTCTTACAGAGCCGGCGTTTGTTGATTCAGTTCACATTGTCTTTGACAGCGATTTAAACCGCCACACCTTGCCCGGCACGAGAACGGAACAGACTCTTGTTACCAGAGCTATTACGCTTCTGGATTCTCCCATGATGCATTTGCCGAAAACCCTTTGCAAAGCATACGTTTTGGAAGGCACTACGCCCGAAGGGGAAAGCGTTTGTCTGTTTAACGCCGACGAAAATCATAGTAGGGCGGTTACTATTCCGTTGCAGCAGACCCTCTCAAGTCTTTCTTTAAGGCTTTTGTCAAACTGGGGCGAATCTGACCATACGCCTTTGATATCATTTGATTTTAAATAACCCCACTTTGGAACAAATTCCGCCGTATGACCATAGAATAAGGGTGGAATATGCTCCAAAGGAGGAAAATCTATGCAGCAGATGTATCCATACGGCAGGGCAAACCCGCGCAGACAGGATCATATGTATATGTTGTCCGATCAGGGCGGGAAGCCCTATGTGGTGAATTTGGCGCGGGTCGTGCGGCAGAATAATACATTCCGCACGGCTCTGTGGACGGGCGATCATTTACAGCTGACCATCATGAGCATTAAGCCCGGGGATGATATCGGTTTGGAAATTCACCCTGACGATGACCAGATGATAGGCGTTGAGGACGGAACTGCTATCGTACAGATGGGTCCCCACAAGGATAAGCTGACCTTCCGCGCGGAAGTATCAAGCGGATACGCAATTTTCGTTCCGGCCGGCACGTGGCACAATATCATCAATACGGGTCGTCGGCCGCTGAAGGTGTTTTCCGTATATGCACCACCTCACCACCCGTTTGGAACGATTCATGAAACAAAAGCCGATGCAGAAGCAGACGAGCACAAGTATTAGTCGTACATCTAAATGGTTCGAAAAGTATCATACAAGAAAAGCCGGTAGATTACAATCTACCGGCTTTTCTGTCTATTTGCCTTATTCTCCAACCGATGAAACGCTATTTCTAAGGGCATACTGAGTTTACTTAGAATAAGCAAAAACAAAACGAACAAATGTTTGACTATGGGCCGGCGATATAGTATAATAAAACAAATGTTTGCTGCAGGCAGGGGGCGAAAACATGGAACTGATGGAAAAGCTTGCCATTCTGGGAGAAGCCGCTCGATATGACGCGTCGTGCGCTTCGTCAGGCAGCACTCGGCAGGGGAAAAAGGGTTCCCTTGGCAGTACGGTGGCCTGCGGCGTTTGCCACAGTTGGAGTGCGGACGGCCGCTGCGTCAGCCTGTTGAAAATCCTGCTTTCCAATGCCTGTATATACAACTGTGCGTATTGTGCCAACCGCTGCGGTTCAAACGTGCCGCGGGCTACGTTTACGCCGGACGAGGTTGCCAAACTTACAACGGAATTCTATCGGCGCAATTACATTGAGGGCTTGTTTTTAAGCTCCGGCGTTGTAAAATCGCCGGATTATACCATGGAATTGATGATTGAAGCGCTCACCTTGCTGCGCGGGTCGTACGGATTCAACGGATATGTGCATGTGAAGGTGATTCCGGGTGCATCGCAGGAACTGATACAGAAACTCGGCTTGCTGGCCGACCGTGTCAGCGTCAATATAGAGCTGCCCACATCCCAAAGCCTTATGCTTCTTGCGCCCGACAAAAAACGGGATGCAATTCTAACGCCCATGGGCGAAATCCAAAAGCTGAAGGAAGCCAACCAGGAGGAACGGCGTCTGTTCAAATCGGCCCCCTTGTTTGCGCCGTCGGGGCAATCGACGCAGATGATTGTCGGCGCCACACCCGACAGCGATGCGCAGATTCTCAGGCTTTCATCCAGCTTGTACGAAAAGTATCAGATGAAGCGTGTTTATTTTTCGGCGTATGTTCCCGTAGGCCGTCATCCCACTTTGCCGCCGCCGGATGTGCAGGCGCCGCTTCTAAGGGAGCACCGGCTGTATCAGGCCGACTGGCTCATGCGGTTTTATAAATTCAAAGTAGAGGAAATCGTCGAACAGGGAGAAAACCTGGATGAAGATTTGGATCCCAAGGCCAGTTGGGCTTTGCGCCACCTTTCCTTTTTCCCGGTGGAGGTCAATCAAGCCGACTTGGCGCTTTTGCTTCGTGTGCCGGGCATTGGACCCATTAGTGCCAAGCGGATTGTAGCGGCCCGGCGTACACGGCAATTAGAGCATTCGGATTTGAAGCGCCTAGGCGTTGTTTTAAAGCGGGCCAACTTTTTCATCACCTGTAAAGGGCGCTACGCCGGTGCTGTTCCGCTGGGAAGCCCGTTTCTTCGGGCCCATTTAGTCGATAGAACTGGCCCCTCGCCGCAGTATACACTGCCGGATTTTGCCACGCCGGCAGCGTTGCCTGCTTTTATAGAAGGGTAAGCCTGTGTTCTAAGTGGAGAAGTCCCACATCTTGGTTGTGCGAATTCGATAAATATGTTAAAATATGCGATAAGACGGCTTGCAGCCGGTGTTATCATGTGAGGAGTGCCGCTCATGACAAAAGAAATTGTTCGCAAGCGAATTAAAATGCTTGCGAAAATGATCGTCGCGCAAACATTTTTCCCTGTTTTGTTCGTCATTGTACTCCAAATGGCGTCAACAATGCTATTTTCCTTGCTGGCGAATGAAATCAGCGCCCGGTATTTTCCGAAAGCCGTATGGCAGCTTGGAAATTTTAGCTTTAACTATATGTTTCCGTTAATATCTATCCTTATCAACGCTTTGTTGCTTCCGCTGCATTTAGGCGTGGCGGAGTTTCTTCAGCTTCTTATACGAGGGAAAAAGCCCCCGGTCAGCGGGATTTTCCATTGGTTTTCCGATGGGGAAAAACTGTCTGTCGTTTTTTCCTATTTCCTTTTTACAACGGTTTTGACCCTCGTTATGACTCCGCTTTCTGATATTCCGTATCAATATATCAACCGGATTTATTTTGAAGTAATCGCCGATCTTCAAAATCAGATAGAATCCGGTGCGACAACCTTTGTTGTAAATCCGGCGCTTTTCAACTGGCCCGTGTTGGCACTTTCGGGTGTGCTTTTGTTCTTAGGCATGCTGGTTTCCATTCGTTTTGTGCCTATTGTGTATCTCTTGGTGGATCGGCCCAAGGAAGGCGCTTTTGCCGCGGCCAAGCGGTCATGGGGGCTTATGAAAGGACATACGTGGGAGTATTTGATCTTGCTGCTTAGCTTTAGCGGATGGTATATTGCATTGCCGTTCACTTTCTTTCTGGCGGGGCTTTATTTGCTTCCGTATCTGCATATATCCATCGTCATTTTTGTGTCTTACATCCAATCTGACCCTATTTTGCAGCAGAATGCGAAAGTCACGCCTGAAAAAGAAGGCGGTGTATGATGGCAGGTCCGTTGATTCTTTGCGTGGGCAAGCTGAAGGAACCGTTTTTTCATCAGGCTTGCAATGAATATAAAAAACGTCTTTCTGCCGGCTGGCCGGTGGAGATTGTGGAAATTGCGGAGCAAATTCCGAAGGGCAAAAGCAACATAGAAGTTGAAAAGGCCATGGAAAAAGAGGCCGAAGATATTATGCGTCACATTCCGCAGGGAAGTTTCATTGTGGCACTTTGCATAGAAGGAACCTTACTCGACAGCCCGGAACTAGCAGACCGTTTGGCCATGGCAGAGCAGGGGGGAGGCCGTCTTGTATTTATCATCGGCGGTTCAAACGGTGTGGCGCCGGGAATTAAGCGCATGGCAAATCTTCAGCTTTCCATGTCGAAGATGACCTTTCCCCATCATTTGGCTCGTGTCATGCTGTTGGAACAGCTTTATAGAAGCTTTACCATACGCACTAACCGGAAATATCATAAATAGCTAGGCTAACGTGCTAAAGGGCGCGGTTTTCACCGCGCCCATATTTGCCGCATATTTTCTATAAAAACCGTTCAATTCGCCCTTTTAGACCGATTTTATCCGGCACATGGGGCGGTAGCTGTAAAATGTCATGGCCGGGATAGCTGTTGGCTTCCACGAGGAACAGGCGGTCGTTTCCGATAGCAATGTCCCATCCCACGTACCCCATGCGGGGTATCACCTGTGCCGCTTCGGTAACGAGGGATTTTGCTTCATCGAATTTGGGGATTTGGAATCCGACAAAGGCCGTGCCGGTGGCAGGATGCGCGTCATAAGCCTTGTAATCCTTGTCGGCAGCGGGATGAGTCACAATGCCGATTTCGGGGTCAATGGGCGCTGCCATGCCGCCGCTGTTCAGATTGTCCACCACGCGGCCGTTGCCAACTCGCAGGAAGGCGAATACGATGGAAACTTCCTTGCCGTCGTTGACCGTTACCAAGCGAACCGTGTTGACAGAGCCGGGGAATAGGCGCATCATCTCCGGGTGCTGGATAATTGCTTCTTCGCAAAGCCCCTCTCCCTTGGCGCACAGCCGCTCAAACAAGGCGCGTTCATCAGGTTCATCCGCCAACGTGATTTTCTCAATGCCCCATCCGCAGGATGAGTTTCTCGGCTTATAGAAAATGACTTCCTTTCCCTTTAAAAAGCGGGAAAAGGCATCAAAGTCCGCAGGATCCAGATAGATCCACTCCCGCCCGATATAAGGCGCGAAGGTTGTGTTAAACTCGTCCTTGTTATCAAACATGTGCCATAGGCTCTTGTCGTTAAGTTTTTTCACAAGCTGGTTGTTAATCCCGCGCGTCACATAGGTGGCACGCTGTTCCGGCGTTAAGTTGTAAAATTCAAACAGGGCATAGTCGGCCGGAGCCGCCAAATACAAATGGGCGCATCGCACCATATCCAACGCCGTACCCACGAACGTTTTGCCGGACGCTTTAGAGCAATGTCGAATGGTTCGCCACAGGCGTTTTACGTCCATTCGGACAAGGCGTTTTGCCAGGTAACCCAGTTTTCCCATAAAAGGCTCCTTTGTGTGTTTTGCGTAGTAAATTACGGTACAAGGGACAGCATTCGCTGACATACGGTTGCCAGATCGGTGCTCATTCCGCATTCTAATGCGACGAAGCCGGTGTAACCCGTGTCGTCGATGGCTTTGAAAATGTTAGCATAGTTTAATTCGCCAGTACCCGGCTCTTTCCGGCCCGGCACGTCAGCCACATGAATATGCCCGATTTTAGACATATGGGTGCGGAGGTTGTTGATAATATTTCCCTCGGTAATCTGCTGATGGTAGATATCATACAGCATCAGAACATCCGGGGAAGCCACTTCGTCAATAATGGAGACGGTTTCTTCCGTGGTTGTCAGAAAGTATCCCTTATGGTCCACAAGGATATTCAAGGGCTCTAGCACAATTTTGATGCCGGTACCGGACAGCAAAGGTGCTGCGGCGGACAAGGCGGAGATAACATTGCTGCGCTGTTCTTCTCTGGAAAGATCGTCCTGCGCATTGCCTGTGGTCACGACGATGTTGTTACAGCGAAGTTTTTTTGCAGCGTCGATGGTTTCCTCCATCATGCGGCAGAACGCGTCTTTTGCTTCTGCGCGGACGATACCGGCACCCAAGGCTTTGGTTACCTCCGGGTCTTGGCTGCCAAACAGAACACAGGACAAGGCAACGCCCGTTTCGTCCATAGCTTCCTGCGCGGCCGCAAAGTCAACTCCCTGCCAACGGAGGGTTTCAATGGCGGAAAAGCCATATTCTTTGGCTTTGCGGTATTGTTCGGGATAGGATGCAAACGGTGCAAACCAGCCGCCGGGGGCAGATAATGTAAAATTTGCCAAGATTCTTCCCTTCTTCCTTGCAATATCTTTTTTAAAAGTATAGCACGGGTTAAAGTCGAAGGCAAGCCAATTTTACAAGGCAAGCACAATGTGCTTCGTCAACCTGCTAAATTTACAGATAAAAATTCGTGCAACCTGCCATATTTGCAAACCTTCTCAAAAGCGTATTGACAAATTCAGGACACGGTTATACAATATATAGAGATTAAACTGATTAGGTATACTATATGTTGATGTTGCGGTCGCTTGGCGGGCAGCAAAATGGTCGATGAAAGGGGCAAAAACATGGTACAAAAAATCAAAAAAAGGGACGGTCGGGAAGTGTCCTTTGATGTTTCGAAAATTGCCAATGCGATTCATAAGGCTTTTGTTGCGACGGGAAGTACAAGCGGTTACGATGTTGCGCTTGAATTGGCAGAAGCCGTTTCCAAGCGGCTAGACGAAATATACGGAGAAAGAGTTCCCACGGTTGAACAAATCCAGGATATTGTGGAGCAGGTTTTAATCGACAACGGCCATGTACGCACGGCGAAAGCGTACATTTTATATAGGGCAGAGCGTACGCGTGTGCGGGAGATGAATACCCGCCTGATGAAAATATACAACGACATTACGTATTCCGACGCGAAGGATTCCGATATTAAGCGTGAGAATGCCAATATTGACGGAAACAGCGCTATGGGCGCCATGCTGAAATACGGTTCTGAGGGCGCCAAGCAGTTTAACGAAATGTTCGTTATGTCCCCGGAATTTTCGGAAGCGCATCGAAAAGGCGATATTCATATCCATGATCTCGACTTTTATATGCTGACCACCACTTGCTGTCAGATAGACATCTTAAAGCTGTTCCACGGCGGCTTTCCCACGGGGCACGGCGAACTTCGAGAGCCGAAGGATATTTCCAGCTATGCCGCATTGGCCTGTATTGCCATTCAGTCGAACCAGAACGATCAGCACGGCGGCCAATCTATTCAAAATTTTGACTACGGCATGGCAGAAGGCGTTCGAAAAACCTATATCCGCCGGTATAACAAGCTAATGGGCGATGCTATCAGTCTGCTTTCCGGGCAAGAGCTTTACGAGGAAATCAAAGCGCTGTCGGAAGAGCTTCTGGCGCAAGGGTTGACCCTTCGCATGAACGACTACGAAGCGTATCAGGAGCAGGAGTCCCTTCGCTTACAGGAACTTAACATAGCCCCCGAAGTGATTCAAAAGGCGCAGAAGCATGCGGCCAAAAAGGCACATGCCGAAACGGATCGTGCCACCTACCAAGCCATGGAGGCACTGATCCACAATCTGAACACCATGCATTCCCGTGCCGGCGCGCAGATTCCCTTCTCCTCTATTAACTACGGGCTGGATATGTCTGTGGAAGGGCAGATGGTCATTCGAAACGTACTACTTGCAACGGAAAGAGGTCTTGGCAAGGGAGAAACACCCATTTTCCCCATCCAGATTTTCCGTGTCAAAAGCGGCGTCAACTTAACTCCCGGCGAACCGGGGTATGAGCTTTTCCGGCTTGCCTGCCGAGTGAGCGCCAAACGGCTTTTCCCCAACTTTTCATTCCAAGATGCGCCTTTTAATATGCAGTATTATAAAGAAGGCCGTCCGGAAACGGAAATTTCCTACATGGGCTGCCGCACCCGCGTCATCGGCAATGTCTACGATCCCACGCGCGAAATTTCCACGGGGCGAGGCAATTTAAGCTTTACTTCCATTAACCTGCCGCGTATTGCTCTGCGGGCCAATAAGAGTATCCCGTGGTTCTTTGAGGAGTTAGACCGGAAAATAGATATAGTCTGCCGGCAGCTTTTGGAACGTTTTGAAATTCAAGCCCGGAAAAAGGTGTTCAACTATCCGTTCCTTATGGGAGCGGCTGTCTGGATTGACAGCGAGAAGCTGCAACCTGCGGATGAGCTGCGGGAAGTGTTAAAGCATGGCACTTTATCCGTCGGCTTCATCGGACTGGCAGAAACCTTAACCGCCCTTATTGATGAGCATCACGGGGAAAGTGAACGGGCGCAGAACTTAGGGCTGGATATTATCGGGCATATGCGCCAGCGCATGGATGAAATGAGCCGGCGAACCGGCATGAACTTTACCCTAATTGCCACGCCGGCAGAAGGATTGTCCGGCCGGTTTGTCCGGATGGATCGGGAAAGATTCGGTTCCTTGCCCGGGGTCACCGACCGCGAGTATTACACCAACAGCTTCCATATACCCGTTTACTATGAAATCAGCGCTATGGACAAGATCCGTAAGGAAGCTCCTTATCATGCGTTGACCAATGCGGGTCACATTACCTATGTGGAGTTAGATGGCGACACGGCCAACAATGTGGATGCCTTTGAGAAGATTATCCGCTTTATGCATGAAAACAACATTGGGTACGGCTCCGTTAACCATCCTGTAGACCGTGACCCCTGTTGCGGCTACACGGGCGTTATCGGTGACGTTTGCCCCGGCTGCGGGCGGACGGAAAAGGAAGGCGGCCAGTTTCATCGGATTCGTCGGATCACCGGGTATCTGGTAGGTACGGTAGATAACTTTAACAACGCCAAGCGCGCGGAAGAACAGGATCGGGTTCGCCACGGCACCCATATTCGAACAGAAGGCAAGAAATAATGAAACAGAAAGGGGAGAATATCATGAGCAAAACACTTCGTTTGGCCGGTATTCTCCCCAATTCTATTGTGGACGGTCCGGGGGTGCGCATGGTGGTGTTTGTGCAGGGATGTGAACACAAATGTCTCGGCTGTCACAACCCGGATACCCATCCGTTAGACGGCGGGTATGAGATGTCGGTGGATGCTCTGGTCGATATGATGGAGGAAAACAGACTGATCGACGGGGTGACGCTCTCCGGCGGCGAACCGATGCTTCAGCCGGCGGCTTTGGCAAGTTTTGCCCGACAGGCGCGGATATACGGCCATTCGGTATGGTGCTATACGGGTTTTACACTTGAATCTCTGTTAGAAGAAAACAACTCCGACCGGATGGCGCTGCTGTCGCAAGTGGATGTGTTGGTAGATGGGCGGTTTGTGCTTGCCAAGAAAACCTTGTCCATGCCCTTTGTAGGAAGCAGCAACCAGCGGATTCTGGACGTGCCGGCGAGTTTAAAGCAAAAAGCACCTGTGTTGTGGAACGGGGAGTAGGCCGACGTTTGCGCCGGGCAAAAGAGCCGGCATGGGGGTACATTGCCGCGACGTATGGGCGTTGGAAAAGCGCTATTGCGGCGCCGTAGACAAAAAAGGCGGAGAGAATCTTTCCGCCTTTTTAATTCAGCCAAAATATGGCCTTCTCCGGTTGGCATAATAGCCGAAATAACCTTTGGACGGTTTTATCATCTCGTACGCAAACAACAACAGGCAGGGAAAAGCCGGATTCGGCTCAAACGTATAGATTTCCTGTGTTTCATCATCCATTTCAATTTGTGTAACGGACAAAATGTTGTATTTATGTAAACTCTTGATGATATCACAAGCCTCTTCGTAGGATACGGACAGATTTTTTACGAGAAGGTTTGGGGTAAATGCTTTATTGGAAGGGCGCTTATACAGGAACAACAGTGCATCAAAGGTTTTTCGATCAGATAGGAGTTCGAAGAAGGCAACGAAATCAACTTTGTCAAATAAAAGATCTTGATTTTTTGCATCATCCGGTACGATGATAAAGTAGGGCAAATGGTTAATGGCCATTTGTGTAAAACCGTTGTCGGTTTGCATGGCGGAATACATACGGTTTACGTCCGGATGTAACATTTCCTCGTAGTTTTTCATTAATGTCCCGCCGGACACGGCGTTTTGCACAGCGAGACACAAACGGAACATAACGCCGATCATTTCGTCCGTTTCACATGACAAAAGCCGGTTTAAGATTGCCGTTTCCAAATTCTTGTAGTCGGTTAGTGTTCTTCCGAACAGCTCATCCAGCGACACTTCAAAATAATCCGCAATCTTGGGCAACAGCTCCGTATCAGGCACGCCGCCGTTTTCCCATTTGGACACAGCCTGGGGGGAAACCTGCACGAATTTGGCAAGTTCTTCCTGGGTAGCCCCTTTTTCCTTGCGTAGCTTGGCAATTTGGGCGCCGATGGTTTCGAGTGCCATTATATGACCCCTCCAAAATATATTTGAAAGCGCTTTCATGATGCCATTATAAGCAAACCCGCAGTTGTTTACAAGCGAGGCGATGATTAGAAAAACAACCGCGGGTTGAGTTGCGCAACGCAAAATCGGCTCTGTCAGGGAAAACCTTGACAGAGCCGATCTTATTTCATTATTCAGTCAAACAAATAGAGCTTTAAGCCGTATTACGAAAGAAGCAGCTTATCATCCGCCTCGTCCGAACCGCTTACCTTGCTGAACAGGTCTAAAAGCTTTTCCACGGTAAGCTTTTTCTTGTCTTCGCCTGCAATGTCAATCACAATACGGCCTTCGTACATCATGATAAGCCGGTTGCCGTGGGCAATGGCGTCTTTCATGTTGTGGGTAATCATAAGCGTTGTGAGGTTATTGCGCCGGACTATGTCCTCTGTCATCTCCAACACTTTGACCGCCGTTTTTGGGTCAAGGGCTGCAGTGTGTTCATCCAGCAGAAGTAGCTTTGGCTTTTTCAGCGTGGCCATCAGAAGCGTGAGCGCTTGCCGCTGTCCGCCGGACAACAGTCCTACCTTGGTGGTCAACCGCTGCTCCAGACCCAAATCGAGTGTTGCCAAAAGCTCTTTATACTGTGCCCGCTCTTTGGCCGTAATGCCCCAGCGAAGGCCGCGGCGTTTACCCCGGCGGAGAGCTAAGGCAAGGTTTTCATCAATTCCCATGCTGGCCGCCGTTCCCATCATGGGATCCTGAAATACGCGGCTTATGTAGATGGCCCGCTTATACTCCGGAAGGCTGGTAACATCCGTCTTATCAATCAGGATTCTGCCGCTTTCGATGGGGAAAACCCCTGCCACTGCGTTCAACATGGTGGACTTTCCCGCGCCGTTTCCGCCGATAACGGTGACGAAATCCCCGTCTTTCAGCGTAAGAGAAACCCCGTTTAGGGCGACCTTTTGGTTGACCGTATTGGGATTAAAGGTTTTACTTACATTTTGCAATTCAAGCACGGTCAGAACCTCCTTTTCGGCGCGCAGTAAATAGCTTGCCCTTCCAATGGGGGATGGCAAGGAAAACGGAAACAACCACAGCAGACAGCAGCTTCAGATAGTTGGGGTTCAGCTTTAACCAAAGCACCGTCTGAATTACGATATAGTAAATAATAGCCCCGATCACAACGCCAAGCAGGCGAAGGGAAAAATTTCGGAAAAGTCTTGCAAAAAGCACCTCGCCGATAATAACGGCTGCTAAACCGATTACAATGGCGCCTCGTCCCATATTGATGTCGGCAAAACCTTGATACTGGGACAGGAGAGCGCCGGACAAAGCGACAATACCGTTGGAAAGCATGAGTCCCAGGACTTTGTTAAACTTGGTGTTAATACCAAGTGCCCTAGACATATTCTGATTGTTGCCGGTGGCGCGGATGGACGAGCCAAGCTCGGTTCCGAAAAACCAGTAAAGAATAGCAATTAAAAAAGCAACAAAAACGCCCACTACCAGAATCGGCGACCAATAGAAGGGGCGGGTTCCCTTGATAACCTCCTGCAGATAGCGGAGAGAAACCAAAAGATTGTAATTATTTACGTTTAGGGCTTGGTTAGGCTTGCCCATAATGGCAAGGTTCACTGACCAAAGGCCCAGCTGCGTCAAAATACCGGCCAAAATGGCGGAGATTCCGAAAAATGTGTGAAACAGACCGGTGACCAGCCCCGTCAGCATTCCTACGATAAAGGAAACCATCAGCGCTGTAAATAAATCATAGCCGTTGACAATCAACATGACACAGACAGCGCCGCCTGTGCAGAAGGAGCCGTCGACGGTTAAATCGGCAATGTCCAGAATTCGGAAGGTTATGTATACACCGATTGCCATAATACCCCAGATCAGCCCCTGCGCAACGGCGCCCGGTAACTGTGCAAAAAGCTCGAGAATATTGAGTCCCAAAATCATACCCCCACCTAAAAAGTTCTTGTTCTATTTTAACTAGTATAATACAAACCGACAGAAAAGGGAAGACCTTTTCTGTCGGTTTGTATACATTCGCATCAAAAAATTACTCAATGGCGGTGTACCCTTCGGGAATGGTGACGCCTAAGGCTTCACAAATGGCCGGATTATACATTTTTGTGAAGTTGGGAGCATACTCAATCGGCATGGTGGAAATATCGCTTTCGCCGGTGAGAATTTTGTATGCCATAATCCCCGTTGCATAGCCGAGATCGTAGTAGTCAATCGAAAGCGTAGCAACACCACAGCCGGCAGCAATGCCTTTTTCCCCCGCAACCACCGGGATTTCGGCCGGGCGAGCAATGCTGTCGATAATACTGGTGTTGGAAGCCACCGTATTGTCCGTGGGGACATAAATCACGTCGATAGCGGCAACAACCGTATTGGTGACAAAGGCAAGGTCGTTGGAGTCGGAGAAGGGATACAGAGTGGCCGTATAGCCAAGGTCTTCCAGCATAGCCTTTATCGTATTTACCTGGTACAGCGAGTTAGGCTCGCCCGAGCAGTAAAGAAGGCCGACGCTCTTTGCGTTAGGGAACAGCTCTTGAATCATGGCGGCCTGCTCATCCAGAGGGGCTAAGTCGGAGGTACCGGAAACGTTGCCGCCTACCGTGCCGTTAAAATCCGCAATTTCCAAAGCAACGCCATATTCGGTGATGGAGGTGCCAAGAATGGGGATATCGGATGTGGACGCTGCGGCTGCCTGCAATGCCGGCGTTGCGTTTGCCATAATGAGATCTACATTGCTGGCGACAAAGCCGTTGGCAATCGTGGCACAAGTGTTGGAATCGCCCTGCCCGTTCTGCACGTTGAATTCAACCCGGTCTCCCAGCTTTTCAGTCAAAGCGTCACGGAAACCTTGGGTTGCGGCGTCGAGGGCAACGTGCTGGATAAGCTGAACAACACCGACAGTATATTTCTTTTGCTCGTCCTGATCGGGGGCTTTGCCGCATGCGGCAAGGGAAAGAATCAGCGCCGCACATGCGGCAAGGGCGGTCAGTCTGCGCAATTTTTTCATGTTTTGTGTCCTCCCGTGTGATAGTGCATTTTGTGCCATCTTAACTGGTGCATACTTTATCAATTATTTACATAAAGTATTATATATTATATGTATTATAAGCTTAAAAGAAAAAAAGTCAATAGATAAACGTAATAAACAAGCGACAATTATAAACGATAACCATTTCAGTTTTGGCAAAATGCACAAAAGAGAAGGGAAGTAAAGCCAGGGTAATACCTAAGAAGCCTATTCGCCCTGCAAACTCTATCCATCTATATACGACTGTGCGGATGCGTTCGGGCGTACCATACATATCAAGCTTGCGAAAACTCGGACAAACTCTTGCGCATTGTATCATAGTTTGATATGATAACACATATTTCTGTACGCTATATCGCAAGTGAGGGGGAATTGTATGAGATTGCTCACAACTGAGCTAAATATTGGCGCGTCGTCTCCGTGTGGACTTTTGCCAAAGTGCAGGCGGCGTTTCAAAACGATATACGGTTTGCATCCCGGATTATAAACGGCATCAACTTGGTTGCGGTGGATAATTCGTATTATAAAATGGATTCATGGCAACTTGAGTGCTTGAAAAAAGAAGCGGAAAAAAATCTGCCAATGATTCTCATGGTACATACGCCTTTATACAATGAAGAAATGTACTGTTTTAGCCAGTCTATTCATAAAGAAGGGGACCCTGCCTATCTAATGAGCGTTCCGGAGGAAAAAATGCAACACTATTCACCGGAACGATATGAGCAGCAAAAGGAGGACATAACCACGGCCGAGGCGTATCGCTTCCTATCTGAAACAAGACTGTTTAAGGCGGTTCTATGCGGACACCTTCACCACGAT
>DUUG01000012.1 GCA_012841675.1 Clostridiales bacterium | reverse complement strand
GTGACGTCACCTTCTCCCGCTATTTGTATATTGAAGAGGACGATTTTTCCGAAAATCCCCCTCCCAAGTTTTTCCGCTTGAAGCCCGGTGGCGAAGTTCGGCTTATGGGTGCGTATATTATCCGCTGTAACGAAGTTGTCAAGGATGAAAACGGCAATATCAAGCGGATTCTCTGCACCGCCGACTTAGAAACCAGCAACCGGAACCCTGCCGACGGGCGGAAAATCAAGGGTACCATCCACTGGCTGTCCGCCGACCATTGCATTACAGCCGATGTGCGTCTGTATGACCGGCTGTTCACCTTGGAGAATGTGGCGGATATCCCCGAGAATGAAAGTTATCTCGACTATCTGAACCCCGAATCCTTGACCGTTCTGAAAAACTGCAAGTTAGAGCCTTCCCTTGCCAACGCAGAACTGAATGACCGTTTCCAGTTTGTTCGGCTTGGATATTTCTGCAAAGACAGCCACTATGAAAATAGCTTTAACCGCATCGTAACCCTAAGGGACAGCTACGCCAAAACCCAAAAGTAAAAAGAAAGTAAGGAGGGGGCCTCATGGGGGGCATCCGCGAACGATTGATAGATCTTTTATTTATTATTCCTGCCATTTTAGGGGCTTTGACCATCCATGAGTTCTCCCATGCCCTTGTTTCCAGCATGCTAGGCGACCCTTTGCCCAAAGAGAAAGGGCGTCTGTCCTTAAACCCGTTTGACCATTTAGATCCGGCGGGTATTCTAATGCTGATCCTTGTAGGGTTCGGCTGGGCCAAGCCGGTGCATGTGGATCCGCGGTATTATAAAAATCCCCGGTTGGGTATGTCCCTTGTGGCGGTGGCGGGGCCGGTTTCCAATCTGATCCTCGCCTTTATCCTCTGCTTTTTCCTGGCCCTCTTATCGCTTGTCCCCATTAGCAGCAATCTGGTTATGATTATTTATCAGTTGTTGTTCTATGGAATCTCCATCAACATCGGGCTTGCGATTTTCAACCTGATTCCCGTGCCGCCGTTGGACGGTTCCAAGGTTCTGTTTTCCTTTCTGCCGCCTAAAGCGTATAATAAATTCCTTCAGGTGGAAAGATATGGAATCATTATCCTTATTTGCCTGTTGTTGGGCATACCAAGCCGCCTTCTGTCGCTAATCGGCTTGCCGGGAACGGTTACCATGCGGTTTGACTTGACAACCTACCTGTCCATCGCCCGCAGCGCTATTATGAACGCGTATTTCTTTTTCATTAGCATGATAATCAACCTGTTCACTTAAAGGAAGTGCCGTTTTGAACAGTGTAACCTTTCGACTAGAGGCATTCGAGGGGCCTCTCGATCTCCTACTGCATCTGATCTCCGTTAACAAGGTGCAAATCGACGATATCCCCATCGCCGATATCCTCAGTCAATATATGGACTATTTGGAAAGCATGGCATCCTTTGACATGGAAATCACCAGCGATTTTCTCGTCATGGCAGCACAGCTTGTGCTGATTAAATCCAGGCTTTTGCTTCCCCGTCCGAAAGATTCCGTGGAAGAAGACCCGCGCATGAGTTTGGCCCAGCGATTGGCCGTGTATCAGCAGTTTAAAGAAGCGGCATTACTTCTTCGGCCTATGTCCGAGGCAGGATGTGATTATATATCGCGCCTGCCTTCTCCTTTACAAACGGACAAGCCTTATAACGGCCGGCACCATGCAAGCCTTCTTACCAAATCCCTATCCCTTCTTTTGGGGCGGGAAAAGCCGAAACCTCCGGCCATGCCGGTGGCCTTTTCTCATGCGCTTACGCGAAAACACATCCGTGTAGAGGATGAGGCAAAGCGTGTTTTGGCTCTGCTGACTTCTAAAGGCCAAATGACCCTTTCAGAGGCATTTTCGGGGGTAACTGACCGTGTTACGGCCGTGGCCACCTTTTTGGCTTTGCTGGATCTCTGCCAGAAGCACCATATCTATCTGGCGGAGGATAACACCATTGCCACCGGGTCCTCTGATGATGCCCCTCCCCCATCCGATGAGAAGGAGCTTGTGATTGCATGAATGTTGCCGAACTCTCTGCCGCGGCAGAAGCGATTTTGTTTGCCGCCGGCGATCCGCTTCCGCTGGAGCGGTTGTGCATGGCCCTTTCCCTGCAGGAAAGCGAGCTTCATTCCGTTCTTCTGCATCTGAAAGACCAGTTGGAGGAACGGAACAGCGGGCTTTGCCTGCTGTTTATGGACAACAAGGCACAGCTTTGCACGCGCCCTGCCTATGCCGAGGCGATTCGCCTTGCCTTGGAAACGCGCAAACCTCCCTCCTTAACGCAAACGGCGTTGGAGGTTCTTTCCATCGTGGCATACCGCCAGCCGGTCACTAAAAGCTTTGTAGAACAGATCCGCGGCGTTGACAGCGGCTACACCTTGTCTAGTCTGGCTGACAAGGGACTTATTGAAGAAGCCGGCCGATTAGAGGTGCCGGGACGGCCGATACTATATAAAACCACGGATTTGTTCCTTAGAACCTTTGGAATTTCTTCCTTAGAAGAGCTTCCGCCGCTCCCGCCGGATACCGTCGGCCAACTGCCGCTTATGCCTACGGAGGAGTCAGCCGGTTAGACGCCGTTTCGTTATGTAAGGGGGTGCTGCCTTGATTGTGCTGAAAATTCTTTTATGGCTTTTGCTTATTCCGCTTTTCCTAATAGCTTTGGTGTTGCTTCTGCTATGCGTATCGCTTGGTTTCCGATTGGATACCATGCAGGATGAAAAGCTTCGTGTTACTTTGTTGATAGGCCCCTTCCCTTGGCGCTTCAAAAGCAAAGAAAAGGACCCAAAAAAACAGGCTGAAAAGAAGAAAAAAGCCGATAAAAAAGCCGCCAAAAAGATAGCAAAGCTAGAGAAAAAAAGCAAAGCCGCCAAGAAAAAGCCTGCGGAATCGAAAAAGAAAAAGCCCCTGCGGCCGAAATCTGCCATCTTC
>DUUG01000118.1 GCA_012841675.1 Clostridiales bacterium | reverse complement strand
GAAAGCCGAGTCAAAACCCGTCTCCGCCGAAAGGAAGGCAGAAACCAGCTCCAAGGGGCAAGTTAACAAGAAACCGACAGTTCAGGCCGCAACTAAGCCGGCGGAGGCCAAGGCATCTTCTGGAACGCCCTTTGCCCAAAGAAACGAGCTGTTTGCTTTGCTGCGGGACAGTTTGGATTTAGGTCTTTTGTCCCACTTGAAGCTTTGCAGTCTGGTGATAGACGGAAACCGGCTTACCATCCAAACTGCCGAACCGACTACGTTTACCATGGTCAGCCGTCCCGCCGTCATAGAGGCCGTGTCCGTTGCGGTGGCGGAGATACTAGGTCATCCGGTGGCGGTTATGGCAGAGGTTGCCAAGGATCGTCCGGCCCAGAAGGAAGAAGTGGACGAAAACGATCCCTTCGCCGCGCTGCTGCAATTTGCAGAGGATAACCCCGATTTAGTGGATTTAAAATAATGGAATAAAATTTTGCCTTTTAAGGAACGAAAGGAACGGTTTTATGGCGAAAATGGGAAAATTCCCCGGAATGCCGGGCATGAACATGGGAAATTTGATGAAGCAGGCCCAGAAAATGCAGCAGGACATGGCTGCTTTGCAGGAAGAGCTGAAAACGAGAGAGTATACCGCGACTGCAGGCGGCGGTGCCGTGACGGCTGTGGTAAACGGCGAGAACCGCATTGTCTCCCTGGATATTTCTCCCGATGCATTGGATTCTGCTGATGCTGAGTTGCTAGCCGATATGGTGATGGTTGCCGTCAACGAGGCCCTTCGCCAGGCGGCAGAAACGGCCGAAAAGGAAATGGGCAAGCTGACCGGCGGATTGGGCGGGTTGTTCTAATGCAGACGCCGCAGTTTGCCGCGCCGGTGGAGCAGCTTATTGAATATTTCCAGCGCCTGCCCGGTGTGGGGCGGAAAACCGCCCAGCGCTTTGCCTTCCATGTCATGAGCATGGAAGAAGCCGATGTAACGGCTTTTGCCGAGGCGCTGGTAGGGGCGAAGAAAGGGGTAAACCGCTGTCAGCAGTGTCAGAACTTCACGGATAGTCCCCTTTGCCGTATTTGCAACGACCATGGACGCGACCATACCACCATTTGCGTCGTGTCTGAGCCGGCGGACGTGGCGGCCATTGAACGCGCACGGGAATATAAGGGCGTATACCATGTGCTGCACGGGGTTTTGTCGCCTTTGGCCCATATCGGGCCAGAGGATTTGACCATCCGTGAGCTTGTCATGCGTGTTGGGAAAGGCGATGTAAAAGAAGTCATCATGGCAACCGACCCCGATACCACCGGCGAAACGACGGCCATGTATATTGCGGGGCTATTAAAGCCCTTTGGCATTCGCGTAACTCGCCTTGCTTACGGGGTTCCCGTAGGTGGACATTTGGAATTTGCCGATGAGGTAACATTATTACGAGCAATAGAAGGACGGAGAGAATTGTAGAAGCTACAGAAGGGAAGATTTTTATGCATCTGGCAGACAACAGCAAGCTATGGATTGGCGCCTATTACTATGACAGCGCACTTCTGGCTCCCGAGCACATGCAAAAACTGACCGAGTCGTTTCTGGATTTCCTTGTAGTAAGCAATCCAAAGGATGAACTGTCTACGCTCCTATCGCTTTGCCGCCCTTATGGAATCGGCATTATCTCGTCAAGCTTGATTCCTTTTTGGTGGGGAG
Organism: Clostridiales bacterium; assembly: GCA_012841675.1. GTDB lineage: Bacteria > Bacillota > Clostridia > Oscillospirales > QAMX01 > DUUG01. The sequence goes on along the minus strand of DUUG01000118.1, from coordinate 4,929 downwards.
ACGAAGGCGACAGCGCCGGCCAGTATGGCACTAAAAACGTTCCGGCGTTTATTGCCCAAATGGACGGAACCTTGCAAGAGGATCCGCTGTATTGGGGCGATTACCTGCTGGACGAGCCAAACGCCGCCGATTTTGACGCCATGCAGGAAACCATTGCTGCCTACAAAAAACGCTTCCCCGACAAAGTGCCTTTTGTCAACCTCTACCCGGCGTATGCATCCCATAAGCAATTAGGCGGCACGTATGAAGAACATATCCGGGATTACGTGGCCAAGGTGGACACATCGTACATATGCTATGACTACTACCCGTTCTTGGCCGATGAAACATGGGAAAACTATCGCAGAAATCTGAAAGTGGTGGCCGATGCTTGCCGCGAATCGGGAAGAGACTTCTGGCTTATTGCACAGGCAGGTGCTTTCAAGGAAGAGATGCCCAACGAAACCATGATTCGTCATCAGGGTTGGATGGGGCTTGCTTTTGGCATGCGCGCCTTGATGCACGCCTGTTACAGCCCCGGCTGGTGGCATGAAAAAACCTCCATGGTAGATAAAAAGGGCGAAGACAGCCAGATGTTCCATTTTGTCCGCCGCTTGAACACGACCCTGCACCGGCTTTCGCCCGTTTATATGCCCTATCGCAATGTGGGGACCTATGAAAATCCTGCTCATGTGCCGGGCTATGATATTAAGGCCGACCGGGCCATTGTCATCGGTGCCATGGAAAAAGAAGGCGGCCGGGCGCTTGTGCTGGCCAACGGAGAAAACCCCACCGGCCCTCTGGATATTGCAACGGTTTCTCTTGCTTTGCCTGAGAACGAAACCGCAACCATCTACTATTACGGTTTGGCCACAAGGCCTGTGGTGGAAAACGGGCGTTTTACGGTAACCCTTCCGCTGGGCGAAGGAGCGTTCGTTGTTTTTGAGCCGAAGCAGTAGCAAGACCTGAATGGATAACAAAATATACAAAGCCCCCAATCGCTGAAAACTGCGATTGGGGGCTTTATGTTGCAAACAGGCAGGGGAGAAATAAGCTTTGCCCAAAGCTGTAAACTAGAGTGAAAGCGGAGGTGTTGAGTTATGGAGTTAAACTCCGGCTTTAAACTCCTTTTGAAGCTTCTCTAAAATTTTCTGATCTGCGGGGCAAAACGTATATTGCGGAATTTCAGCGGGGGTAATCCAACGCATATCTTTGTGCTCTAGCCGCGTTGGTACCCCTTCGACAATCGTTGCGTGGAATACGGTCAAACGCACGGTGATATCCGGATAGGCATGCAGAACCTCCATGAAAACATCCCCAACGGAAATTCTTACAGCCAGTTCTTCCATACACTCGCGGACAAGCGCGCTTTCTTTCGTTTCGCCCGGTTCCACTTTGCCTCCTACAAATTCCCAAAGGAGGGGCCGGGCTTTGGTTGCCGGGCGCTGGCATATTAAAAATTTGTCTTTATCCCAAATGAGAGCAGCTGCGACTTCTACCATTTATACATGATTTGCTTTTACCCGGTTCAATCGGATATCCAAGCAGACCAAACCAATGGTCGTTTGAATGCAGCAGCTTGTTTTCAGCTCATACTCCTTATTTTCATCGGGCTGTCGTTGCACCGGCGGCAACAGATCACAAGTCATTTCGTTTGTTGAAAGGACAGTAAGTACATTACCGCTTATGATATTCGCGATTTCTGATATGGCGGAGGTGACGAAAGCATCCACTTCTTCCACCTGCATGCCGCTCATAATGCTTACCATGTTAAGGGATGTTGTAACAGGGAAGCGGTAGATAACATCTCCCTCCAGATCGCCCACAATAGGAATGGCGATATCCACCGCATCATCACATTGGAACTCATCTGCCGGATGATCGGAAATATCCGAAAGATCAAGCATCAAATGAAATACGTTATGCGTTGCATCGACGAATGCTTTGTAGAGATTATCTACCATTACCGCCTACCCCTTTCTTGATAGCATAGTCCGCTATGCGCTGATCCTCTGCGGCTACATGGTTAATCAGCCATGCCAGCAATTTGCCTCCAAACTGCTGCATTAGTTGCTCATTAAAGTTAGAGTCTTCGTACTGCTTCGAAACCTCCAGCACGTAGTTGACCATGCCGGTGTGTATCTGTTTATGAGCTTCATAGCCAGGATAGCAAATACTTTTCTGATATTCTTCTTCGTCACGGAAATGCTCAACAACGTAGGTTTTCATGAACTCCAGGGTTTCATTTAACTTCGGAACTTTTTCCTCCCAGTTGCCGGCCGAGCGCGATGTCTGCATAAACGATTCGACACGTCTAAATAGCTCTTTATGCTGCGCATCTATTTGGGAAACGCCAAGCTCATATTTGTCTTTCCATAACATACTGTTTCCATCCCTTCTTGTTTTTCTTGCAGTTACTGTCGAAACATCCATATACCACGAAATTTATGTAACCAAAACGGGAAATTTGGAATATTGGAATATATTATAGCCAATTGCTCCATCATCGTCAACTGTGTAGACTCTCCCATGCTGAAAAACAGTCGTAGAATAAATCCCGCCAGTATGATGTCCATACTGGCGGGATTTCTGTTTTACTCCTCAACAACTTCAAAATCGTCTTTGCCTACAAAGCAAATCGGACATTGCCAATCGTCGGGGATATCTTCAAATGCAGTACCAGGTGCAATCTCGCCATCGGGATCGCCGACTTCCGGGTCATAAATATACCCGCAGGGAATACAACGGTATTTCTTCATCTAATGTATCTCCTTTCCAATTAATACTATAGTTCCCACACCAAAAGTTTCTGTCCAATATCAATGATGGCGTGTGGTTTTATAGGTGTTCATAATATAGCATCTCCCACCTGCATTTCAATCGCTGATAGGTAGAAATTGGGATATTTTTTTATCTCTGCAAAAAGCAAGGAGTATGATACTCCTTGCTTTAAAAACAAAGACACCGAAGTTGCCAGAACAAAAAGCTTCCATGAAACAATCAAATGCTTAGAATGTTTATCTGCCATCAGAAGAGCGCCCACGCCGATGCCTATGACAACCTTTTCCGCACCCGTTTCCTGCCCCATCACAAAGACGGTATTCACCGCCTTCGATGAAAAGAACCTTACCGTCTACCAGCGATTCGGCTAGCTTCTTTCGCGCTTCGACATAAATACCTTGGACGGTAGTGCGGGCGACATGCATTTGTTTTGCGCATTCTTCTTGCGTAAATCCCTCTAAGTCGATAAGCCGTATCGCTTCATACTCGTCAACCGTCATTCTGATACAATTGTTTTCATCTACGTTTGCATCAAGAGGCCCAAATCTGTTTCTCTCAGGCAGACAGCATACCTTTCTCCATTTTCTCGGCCTTGGCATGAAATCTTTACCTCATTTCTAGTTTTAAACAGATATAACCGGAGCGTCCTCCGGTTATATCCGATGCTCTTATAGGTCCTCTAATTTATTGTTAATAGCATCCAGACGTTTTTCTAATATAGCTTTTTGGTTCTGAAGCAGCTCTTTTTTCGTTTCTGGAGTTATCTCCTCCATTCCAAAATCCCTGCCCAACCACCTTCTAAAACCACGTCTGCATGCAAGGCCCAGACCTAATCCGAGACCAAGACCAGTGCCATACCTTACGGCATTGGTACCTGTGCATACCCCTAAACCTCTACCGGTTATTGGCCCGGTACCCATTGGGCCAGTTCCATCTCCTTTAGGCACACCAATCACCTCCTGCAGTTTATGACATATGTCATTTACTTATATTATACAGAGTATTTGGCATATATCAATAACTATTTTAGAAATTATAAAAAAGGAGATGAAATGGTTAACCAACGGATCCCATGACAGGTCGATTACTACCAGCGGGCAAACCGGACCCTTACTATCTAGTACTGTGCTTTTTTAAGGAAAAGCCTGTATGCTACAATGAGTAAAATTAAATTGTATACTCCACCGATGAGAAGATATAGGGGGTAACTCAGGTTTGCTCCGTTTTCCATGGGCATTAATTCGAGAAGCATCCCCCTGATTGCCCAAAAATTGGGGAAAATACCCAGCACATATTGCATGCCCCCTTGAAAAGCCTCAAGAATCATCAGGGCAGGAATCAATGCCAATATGCCCGTTCCCTTAATAAAAGCAAAGCCCTCTACCTTGTTCTTGGCAAATGCGCCCTGCAACAGGCCCAAAGCGGGGGTAATTATTCCATTGATCATGGCGAAGGAAACCATATGAAAAATACCTATATTATCGAAAAGCGATACTCCCCATACGGTGTATTTCTCCCCGGCGATTAACTTTGTTTCCAAAAGGATTACTATAATCCCGACAACTGACATGAAGTAAATATATGCCATTTTAAACTTCAGATAGCCGGACGTTCCGACGGGGGTAACGGCAATTGTGTTTAGAGTGTGTTCATCTTTGTGTTCCAACAGTAGGAAAGTGGCCATGGCAGCAAGGAAAAACGATCCCAAAGCCAGTATGACAACAAGCAACAGCAGCATTGTGATCTTAAGCACGGTTTTCTGCATGGGGTCAATTGCCTCCAATATCATCGGAAACACAAAAGAGGACAGGGCCAATACAAGTATCGGAAATAAACACATGTAGATGTTTACAGGGTCTCGCACAATGGTTTTTGCCTCGTACCTTAATAAAGAGAGATATTTATATTTCCAGTGTAATCCTCAAGAAGCTTTATGAGTATTTTCTGAGTGGTGGATTTCCCCGCCCCGGAAGGGCCAAGAAATTTTCACTTACAGCTTATAACAGACGTCTATTTGCGCGAAATTCCATACTGAATCATGTCTACCACTTGGTTGGCAGTGTGAATTACCTCCTCCGGGCTTCCGGTTGAAATCAGTTTGTGAAGATTGGAAAACAGTATCTCCAATACTTTGGCAACAAACTCGGGAGGATAACGGCTGTCAACCTG
>DUUG01000117.1 GCA_012841675.1 Clostridiales bacterium | reverse complement strand
TTCAGGCGTCGGTCACCGCCGCCTTCAGTTTTTTTATTGGCGGCATAGACGTGGCCCTTATTTACCATAAGGCGGATTTCGTGCCGGCAGACGCAATCAGCATTGCTATTGATATAACTATCACCTGCCTGCTGACTTTCGCCATTACCACGCCCTTCTGCAGGGCAAGCTTGCGCAGAGATGGAACCTCGGCGCGGTACCCCGTGGCGTGGAGGTCGGTTTTCTCATGGATCCTTACGACGAGATCAGCTGGAATGCGCTTCCCGCTGACTCTACATGGCTGAAAAATGGATGAGAAGAGTGGACGCATTCCCTTATCCTATCTTTCCCAGTACGGCTATTGCCCCCGGCGTGCGGCACTTCTGATGTTGGAGCAGGTCTGGGAGGAGAATGAGTATACTGCGTCCGGACGCGCCCAGCATGAGCGTGCCCACGCAGAGAATCCTATAGAAAAACGTGGCTCTCTTGTCAAGCTGTTTGGGCATACTGTTTATTCCGAAAAGTTTGGTCTGTCAGGCAAGTGTGACTGTATCGAGGCAGAGGAATCGCCGCAGGGCTGTTTTTTGCCCTTTTTAACTCGGCGATACCGCCTGTTTCCCGTGGAATACAAGCACGGCGTCGTCAGAAATGAGAGAGTATATCGGCTTCAGCTTTGTGCCCAAGCCATGTGTTTGGAAGAAATGTATGGGGCGTTTATTCCAAATGGAGCGTTGTTTTTTATCAATGCCCATCGCAGGGATGTTGTAGAATTCGACGCGGACCTGCGGGAGAAAGTGACCCATACGGCAACGAATGGCAGAAGAAGGCCATGTCCCGGCGGCGGAGTATGGGCCGCGCTGCAAAAAATGCTCCTTGGCAGACTACTGTGGGCCGAAGATTAGGCGCACGGCAAAAAGCTACTGCGACGCTCTGCTGCTTGAAGTGGCATCCAAGGAGGGAGAAGAATGCCAAAGCTCATGAACACCCTGTACGTCACTACGCAGGGAAGCTATCTCTTTTGTGAGAACGAAGCCATTGCTGTAAAAATCGGCGGAGAGGTGAAGGTCAGGCTGCCGGCCCATACGATTGAGACGGTGGTGTGCTTCGGAAATACGACAGTTTCGACCCCGCTCATCGCGTTTTGCGGGGAGCGGGGAATCGGGTTGGTGTTCTTATCCGAGTACGGACGCTTTTACGGCAGGGTAAATGGACCCGTTAGCGGGAATGTGCTGCTTAGAAGAAGACAGTATAAGGCCTCGGAGGATCCGACATTCTCCGTGCCGTTCATCCGAGGCCTTCTAAGCGGCAAGCTAATTAACAGCCGCGACATGCTCCTTCGCAGCAGCCGTGCGCATCCGGACGGGGAGGCGGCGGAGAAGCTGAAGACTGACGCAGCGCAGCTCGCAGAGCTGGGAGAACAGCTACAAACGGCGGATTGTCCGGAGACACTCAGGGGCATAGAAGGTGTCGCGGCCAGTGTCTATTTTGGGCAGTTTGACAGGATGCTCAAAACCAAATTCGATGACCTGCGTTTTGATGTGCGAAGCCGGCAACCCCCGAAAAATCCGGTGAATGCAGTACTGTCCTTCCTCTATGTATTGCTCGCGTCAGACATTCAGTCTGCCCTGGAAACGGTGGGTCTGGATCCGGCTGTCGGTTTCCTGCATACAATGCGGCCGGGGGAGGCCGTCCCTGGCGTTGGATCTCATGGAGGAGCTTCGTGCGCCGTTGTGTGACCGGCTGGCACTGACGCTGTTTAACCGAGGCCAGTTGACTCCCGCAGATTTTGAATCTTATTCAGGGGCGTGTACCATGAATGATCGGGCGAGGAAGCTGGTCATTTCAAGCTGGCAGGCCCGCAAAAAGGAAATCATCCTCCATCCATTTTTAAAAGAGAAATTGGAGATCGGTTTGATTCCCCCATATGCAGGCGAAGCTGCTAGCCCGTGTCTTGCGCGGGGATCTTGACCTATACCCGCCCTTTGTGTGGAGGTAGCGGTATGATGGTTGTGCTGACCTACGACGTTAACGTGATCGATACAAATGGAGAAAAGCGGCTACGTAACGTTGCCAAGGTGTGTGAAAAATATGGAGTGAGGGTTCAGAACTCGGTGTTTGAGCTGCTGGTCGACCCGGCGCAGCTAACGACTTTGAAGGCCCAGCTTAAGCGGATTATTGACCCCAGCCGGGATAGTATCAGGTTTTATCGCCTGGGAAAATCCTTCGAGAATAAAATCGAGGTTATAGGCAGGACGCCGCTGTTGGAGCAGGGTAAGCCCATTATCCTCTGAACGCGAACCCGTTTCGTGCAGAAAACCCCGGGAGGTTCGCGCAGAGAAAACAACGCAAAAAGCCGAAAATCAGGCTTTGTCGCATGAAAATTAGCCGTATGAGGAAGCTAAACGATGCCGCCAAGCGCTGATATTTGGCAATATATACAGATAAGGGATATACTTTTTATGCATTTTTGCTATTGCCCCCGCACGGGGGTGTGAATTGAAACAAGTGTCCACCACCGGCTTGGGCGACTATAGCCGCATTGCCCCCGCACGGGGGTGTGAATTGAAACCACACCTCGCCAGAAGGCAAGCGGCCCATAGGCGGATTGCCCCCGCACGGACTTCATAATTAGGGAATGCACTAAATAGACTTTTTCCACTGGAAAGGAGGACAGCCGAAGCATGAAGGAAAGAACCTACATCGCAATTGACCTCAAGTCATTCTTTGCTTCGGTTGAGTGCCGAGAACGAGGACTAGACCCGTTGGACACCAATCTTGTTGTTGCCGACGAGAGCCGCACAGATAAGACCATCTGTCTTGCCATTACGCCGCCACTCAAATCCTATGGCAT
>DUUG01000116.1 GCA_012841675.1 Clostridiales bacterium | reverse complement strand
GGCGTTTATATTATAACTCTGGCGGTTTTGAACGGTCTTTTACTCGTTTTAGGCCTGTTTGATCTGCACCCCTCCAACGGGCTTATCTTCGTCGTGGCTGCCTACTCCCTTATATGCCTCTTTGCCATTAAATATTTCTGGAACCGCGATTTAAAAGAAGAACTGAACCGCCGTCTGCATTTGTAGAATAAAATTTAAGCCCCGGCAAAAGCCGGGGCTTTTTTATATTTTCCGCAAACAGTCGGCAATAGTCTTTGCCATCTGCGGCAAGGGGACTTGCCGTTGGACAGCACCGATCTCCCACGCAATTTTCGGCATGCCGTATACCACCGATGTGCTTTCGTCCTGCCCTAGTGTTATGGCTCCTTTGCTTCGCATGGAAAGCAAACCGGATGCCCCGTCGCGCCCCATTCCCGTCAGAATCACGCCGATGGCGTTTTTCCCGCAATGCCGCGCCATGGATTGAAACAGCACATCCACCGAAGGGCAGTGGCCGTTCTGCTTCGGCCCGTCAAACAGCTCGACTTTGTATTTCCGTCCGCTTTTCCAAACGCGCATGTGGCGGTTTCCGGGGGCAATGAGCACCGAGCCCGGCTCCACCGCATCGCCGTCCTCCGCTTCCTTGACACGAAAATGCGTCTGGTTGTTGAGGCGCTGAGCAAACAGCCCGGAAAATACCGTCGGAATATGCTGCACAATGACAATACCGGGTACACTGGGCGAAAGCTCCTGCAAAATGCGGTAGATGGCCTCTGTGCCGCCGGTGGACGCACCAATGCCGATAATGCGGTCAGATGGGCAAGGCCCACCTGCGCCGCAGGCTTGGGTGCCCACACATGCCGGAGCCACCTGGGCCTGAGAGGCAATTTTAACCTTTTCGATCACCTCGCCAATGACCGTCGATACGCTTTGGGGCGACCGTTCGTCCGGCTTGAGCACAAAATCCACGGCCCCGGCAGACAGGGCGTCAAACACCGTGTTGGATAGACCGCTGACCGCAATAACCGGAACCGGATACATGGGCATAAGACGCCTAATAAACTCGATTCCATTCATTTTCGGCATCTCAATATCGCAGGTTACCACATTCGGCTTTGTGGCCAGAATCATGTCCTTTGCTTCAAAGGCGTCGGCCGCTTTGCCTACCACCTCAATTTGAGGGTCTGTCTCTAGTCCCCTTGCAATAATCTCACGAAACAATAGAGAATCGTCAATTACAAGAACCCGTATTCTAGCGTTTTTCACAGAGACCTCCCATAGTCTATACCCGCTGATATACGGCCGGCATCACATACCGGTATCGAGTTTTGTCGCGCAACAAAGTCTCGGAATGGCCGATAAATAGATATCCGCCAGGCTCGGTACATTCGTAAAACTTGTCTACCAAATCGTACGTGGTTTGCTCGTCGAAATAGATCATCACATTTCGACAGAAAATGGCGTGGAATTTCTTGCGGAACGGAAAACTTTTTTCCATCAAATTAAACTTTCTGTATATGACCTCTTGCCGGATGGAATCCATCACCTGATACTCGTTTTCCCCCACCTGCTCGAAATACTTCAAGCGCCATGTGGCGGGCAAACGCGCGATCCCCTCCGTCGTATAAACTCCCTTCACCGCCCGGTCCAAAGCCCGGGCGGATATATCGGTTGCTAAGATACGGCTGTCCCAGAAGTATTTTTCCTCCTGAAAAAACTCATCTATGAGCATGGCAAGCGTATACGACTCTTCTCCCGTAGAGCAGGCAGCGCACCATACGCGCAGATCCTTATCTTTCACTGTTTTTTGCAGATTCGGAAGCACCTTTTTCTGAAAAAACACGAAATGGTCAGCTTCTCTCATAAAATAGGTGTGATTGGTGGTAATACGGTTTATCATCTCCACTGCAATCTCGCCGGTTTCATCGGCAAGCAGGCGTTGATGGAAATCCCTAAAGCTCTGGCAATTCATTTCCGTCAGAAGCCCTTGCAGGCGCGAAGAGAGAAGCGTGCGCTTTTCCTCCTTCAAATAGATGCCATAGTTTTTCTGAATGAAGCTTGCCAGCAACCTATATTCATGATCGTTTAGAATAAGAAAACCTGGTGAAGCTGTAATTAACTGTGCCATGGTGCCTACCTTACTTGAATTAATATTTTCCGAACTCCTTGTCGCTTAGACCCTTGCCGGCGCCAACTTCCTTCTTGCCGCCTTTTTCAGCGCGCATATCTTCCAAGGCCTGCAAAACTTCGGGGCTGATTTCCTCATCCTCTAGGCTTTCTGAGCCGTTTTGATTGTGCTTCTTTAAATTAAACTTGGAAACCTGCTCTTTCAGAATCTCTGCCTGGCCGGACAACTGCTCGCTGGCCGCGGCAACCTCCTGAGAGGTGGCCGAGTTGGACTGAACAACCTGAGAAACCTGCATAACGCCTCTGCTGATCTGTTCAATGCCGGCGGATTGCTCTTTGGATGCCACAGAAATGTTTTCAACCAGTTCGGCGGCCTTGGAAACTTCTTCCACAATGCGGGCAAACTCTTTCGCCGTTTCTTCGGCAAGCCGCATACCTTCTTTGATCTGCTCGATGGAATTTTCGATCATATCGGTAGTTTCGCGGGCGGCTTCCGCCGATTTCGCCGCTAAGTTGCGCACTTCGTCAGCCACAACGGCAAAGCCTTTGCCATGCTGCCCTGCATGGGCTGCCTCAACGGCGGCATTCAGCGCAAGGATATTCGTCTGGAACGCAATATCATCAATTACCTTAATAACGCGGGAAATATTCCTGGAAGAAGCGCTGATATCGTTCATGGCATGTAGCATATTCTGCATTTTCTGATTGCCAAGGCTGGCAGTTGTCTCTGTCAATCTGGCCAGCTTGCTTGTTTCATCTGCATTCTCCGCATTCAGCTTGGTCTGCGAAGACATCTGCTCAAGAGAGGCCGTCAGCTCTTCCACAGAGCTGGCCTGTTCCGTAACGCCTTGGGACAAGCCGATGCTGGAATCAGAAATCTGCCTTGAGCCGGAGGCAACCTGCTCGGCGGCGGTCCATATGTTGCCGATTAGTTCGTTCATGTTAGAGGCAACGATTTGCAGAGAATTGGCCAAGGAGCCAAGCTCGTCCCTCCGACGCGTATCCACCGTCACGTCCAGATTGCCCTTTGCAAACTGATTTGCCACATTTTCCAGCTTCAAGATAGGACGACGAATGGAAAAAGCCATAAGTGTGCTTGCCGCAATGCCTAGTGCCAGCAAAATAAGATCGGTTCCGATGATAAGCTGCCGCATTTCGACAATAGAGGAGTTCAATTCCTTTTGGGGAACGGTCAGCGCCAGAGACCAGGGATAGTTTACTATGGGCACGTAGGAGATATACTGAACATCTCCATCTTTTTCGTATGTACCCCAGCCCTTTTCGCGGGCTGCCATTTTCTCGATATGCTCCGCCAGGCTCTTTTCTTCATTGGTGGCGGCATTTACGAGCATATTCTCAAAACTATCGACTACTGAGGTGTCTTGGTGACCCACGAAGGTTCCCGCCTCATTGACCGCAAAAGCGTACCCCGTCTCACCGTATGTAATGTCGCTTAGGAGGTTGGAAATTTCGTAACCGTCCCGCACAATACCGAGCAAACCGATGATATTGTCGTTATTGTCCCGAAGGGGGATGGCAAATACCATGACAAAATCGCCGTCGTAAAACGAAGAATGGAACGGCTCGCCAAGGGCATCCTTGCCCTGCATCACCTGCTGAAAATACTCGCGATCGGCAATGCTAATATCTATTCCTGTACCGGAGAACCCGTTTCCTCTATGGTCGGCTACAATGATATCCTTGTGCCCCTGCTCTTCCGCAATCCGCATGAACAGTCGGCAAATATCTCTTCTGTACATATGAATGTGCTGGAGGAGGTGGTGCTTGCCGACGGCATACAGCTCGCTGAAATAATTGTGGATTCTCTCATATACCATTTCACCCGAGCGTTCGGCAATACCGTTCATGGCATCGACGATGGATTTGTTTAACGCATCGGAGCTTTTCATGATAGCAATTGCGAAGAAAATCCCATTCATGCTGATAAGCAGCGCTGCAAACATCAAAACCATACGAATAATCAGGCTTTTCGGATTAAAACGAAATTTAATGAATTTTAGTTTCATATTCATCTTCCTTCCCCACCGGTTCTCGCCGCCGGTACGCTCTTTTTCACAGCCGGGATATCGTCTTCCGCAATGATCTTATGGGAATCGAGTATCAGTTTCACTTTCCCGTCAGATTTGCAGATTCCTTTCACAAAACGATGACTTTCGTTTTTGACGGCAGGCGTCGAAGCCACATCCTCTGCCGGAATGGTGCTGACTTCAGACACCCTGTCCACAATCAGTCCTATGTTTATATCTTCCATATGGCAAATGACGATGCAGGTGCGCTCGTCATAAGCACGGGTTTCTTTTCCGAACCGAAGGCGGAGATCCATAATCGGAACGATAGACCCGCGGAGATTGATAATTCCCTTGATATAGGCCGGCATTTCCGGCAGAAACGTGATTGGCTGAAGCCCGACAATTTCCGTTACATGCCGGATTTCAAGGGCAAACTCCTCATCTCCCAACGAGAAAATCAGATACCGGTTCTGAAGGGTATCCTCCTCTTGCTCGGAAACAAAGGGTGACTGTATATGATTCATATCGTTTCCTCCCTTTCCCTTCATATTTCTGCCCCGGCCAGCCAGGGCACATCTAAAATCAGGCTAATGCTTCCATCGCCTAGAAGCGTGCAACCGGCGGCATGCGCTAACCGATTTCCTCGTTTCACATAGGCAGGCAGCCGTTTTACAACCACTTGCTGGCGGCCCAGCAGGGCGTCCACCAAGAAGCAACGTCTTTTCCCGTCCTGCTCAATTAAAACTAGGATACCGTCCGTCAGCTCTGTTACCTTGGTTGGAATACCCCACAATTGATACATCCGATGCGCCGACAAACACTCCCCGCGCAGCCAGACCATTTCGTTGCCTTCCGTATCCGTAAAGATCTGGTCTTTAGTGGGTCGGAAGGTCTCCCGTATGGCCGATGTGGGAATTGTGTATTTCGCATCGCCCACCGCCACATTCATGCCGTCAATAATCGCTATGGTAAGGGGTATTTTAATGGTTGTAATCATTCCCTGTCCCGGCTGGCTGTCCACCGCAACGGTTCCGCCAACGGATACGAGGTTCTGGACGACCACGTCCATTCCAACGCCCCGCCCGCTGAATTCCGTAACGTTTTCTCGCGTGGAAAATCCGGGCAGAAAGATCATATTGTAAACTTCCCGATCTGACATATCCTCTTCAGGACGATTTACCAAACCGGATTGCCTTGCTTTCTTCAGTATTTTTTCACGGTTTAAACCGCGCCCGTCATCGGAAACGGTAATGATAACGTCTCCCCCGGCGCTCTGCGCATCGATGCGAATGGTGCCGTGGGGCGGTTTGCCCGCCTGAGCGCGCTCTTCTTTGCTTTCAATGCCGTGGTCGATACTGTTTCGAATCATATGAATCAGCGGGTCGGACAAATGCTCAATGATATTTTTATCAACTTCTGTTTCTTCGCCGCTGACCTTTAACTCGATTTGCTTATCCAGCTTTCTCCCCATGTCCCGCACAATTCTGTGCATTCTTTGGAAGGTTCCGGACAAGGGCACCAATCGCAGCGACATGACCGTATCCTGCATTTCCAGCATAATTCGTTTAAGCCGCGCTGTTGCCTTCCGAAAATCCGGCATAGGGGTTTTGGGAAGGTCAGGACTTTCCGTTACCATGGTTTCGGCAATGATGGCCTCGCCCATTAAGTCCATCAAGCTGTCTAGCTTCGCAACGTTGACGCTGATCATGCTCTGCGGCTGAAACCGATATTCATCCACAGAGATGTCGGCTTTCTGGGTTGCTTTAGCTTGGTTCTGCGTTTCTTTGACTACTTCCTTGGCCGCGGCTTTCTCTTTTACTTCGAGATCTTTAAGCAGCGCCGTTTGGTTCAGGTGCTTTAACAGCTCATCCCGGTTTAAATGGGTCGTTGCGTGAAGCGTAAAGCCCTTTCCTCGGATCTGTTCCGACGCTGTATCGCTTTCCAGAAGCGCAGAAGGGTCATGGGTCAATGTGCTGCACAAGGGGGCTAGCTCTTGCACCACAGAAAATGCGCGAATGTTTTCCATGCCGCAGTCCGGCTCAAAAGAAAGCTTTACCTCAAACTGATAATCAGAAGAGGATTTGGCCCCTTGCTGCTGCGCATCCGAAGGCGTAGCCGGCGTTTGCGAAGCATCCTTAGGCGCAGAAGCACCGTCCGCCTGGCTTTTCATGGATGCATGCAGCAGCTCTACTCTTTCAATCATACGGCGGCAATCATCAGACCCGGCAGTTTCGCCGGCGCGGATTCCCTGAAGTTCCCGGTGAAGGCAATCCATACACGCCAGCACCAGATCAGATATCTCCGATGAGCTGTACGAAACCGCCGGATTCTCACGAATAATAAAAAACAGATCTTCCATCCGGTGGGCCAGCTTGGAGATATCTTCAAACGACATCATAGCGGCAGAACCCTTGATAGTATGCATGATCCGGAAAATTTCTTGAACGGATTCCTCCGAAAATCCACCGGCTTCTTCAGTTATCAGGATGATCTGTTCCAACTGCTCGAGATTCTGCGATGTTTCAAACAAGAACATCTCAAGCAGAGAATCGTTCCCGGCAAATCCAGACATGTGCACCCTTCCTTCTTAGGTTGCGGCGGCAACTTTATTCAGCGTCTGTACAATGTGCTCTTCTTTATACGGTTTGACAATAAAGGATTTTGCTCCGCTTAAAATGGCTTCTTTGACCATGTTTTCCTGCCCCATGGCAGAAATCATAACAATCTTTGCCTGCGGATCTAAGGCCCGAATCTGTTTTAAGGCCTCGATTCCGGTCATATCAGGCATGGTGATATCCATTGTGACAATATCCGGCTTATGTTCCATATACTTTTCCACGGCCTCGCGCCCATTTTGCGCTTCGGCTACAACGGAGAACCCGTTTTTTGTCAATACATTCTTAATGGCAAGACGCATAAAAGCTGCGTCGTCTACAATTAACACACTAGTCAAGCAGGATCACTCTCCTGAGAAGTTTTACGATCCACTCCGATTATGGTAACATCCCACAAACGGGGATCATTTAGTAAATCAAGGCACTGCCTTTCCGCTTCGGAATCTCCAACTGCTACCACAGGCCGGATGAGGGCATTCATGTGATTCTTAACCACTCTCCCCCGATAGCCGTTGCTTAAGATGACCGGCGTTCCGACGGGGTATGGTTCGATTTTTTTGAAAAAGCTTTCAATAAGCTTTTCATCGTACAAGATTCCCGAATTCCCTATGATATGCTCCATGGCTTCTGACGGGGATAATGCCTTTCGATACGGCCGCTCAGATGTCATCGCGTCATACACGTCGCAAATGGCAATGAGCTTTGCCTCTTGGGGAAGCTTGTCTCGGCGCAGCCCGTACGGATATCCCGATCCGTCGCACCTTTCATGATGTGACAGAGCGCCGATTAAAGCCTCCATAGGCACATCCCAGTTTTGCGAAAGATATTTATATCCAAGCACTGTATGCTGCTTTACTTCTTCAAGCTCTTTCAAATCGAGCCGGCCAGGCTTGCGTATAATCTCTTTGGGAATAAATATTTTACCGATATCATGCAATAGCGCGCCCATTCCCAACCGAGACAAGGCGGCGCGGCTCATGTCCATGGAAGCTCCCACTGCAATGCAGATAATAGCGACGTTTACACTGTGTTGATATGTATAATCGTCATAATGCTTAAGATTGGCTATATTGATAACAATCTCCTGATTGCGCAGGATCTCGTCAATAATCTCCTCTAAATGCAGCTTAAGCTGTTGAAATAATTGGGCGCTTTTTTTCTGTTCCGTGTGTATCGCCTTATAAAAGGACGTGAGCGCCCGGGCGGTATTCCGGCGCAGGGTTTCGCCAATAATCTTTGTTGCGGGAGGGGAATCCATCTCGTCTTCCTCGTCGCCATATATAGCAACCATCTCAAAAACAGAAGAGGCCAACCGCACAATATGCTGCGCAGTCAGCTCCTGGCCCTTGGCCAACAACAATTCACCCTCCGACCCATACAGATCCTCACCAAGGACCATGCCAGGCTTTAAGGCATTCACACGAATTAACTGCATTTCCTATTGGTCTCCCCGTTTCATCCCAGCTGGCGGGTTGTTTAGAGAGCAGGGGGACGGCCAAAGCCGTCTCCCTGCTCTGTGTTAGTACTTACTCTTAGTGGAGGAGCTGCAGAATTCCCTGAGGCTGAGCGTTGGCCTGAGCCAGCATAGCCTGAGCAGCCTGCATCAGAATGTTGTTCTTGGTGTACTCCATCATCTCCTCGGCCATATCTACGTCGCGGACGCGGGATTCAGCCGACTGGAGGTTTTCCTTGGTGGTAGAGAGGTTGTTAGCGGCATGCTCCAACTGGTTCTGCAAAGCACCGTAGCCGGCACGGGTGGTGTTGACTTCGGTGATTGCGTTTTCCACCAGAGTTACCGTAACAGCTTCGGCGGCAGCACCGGAGGTGGCAGCGGCCGTAGCAGCCGTCAGAGCGGCCAGGTTGGTGGTCACAGCAACGCCGATAGTAACAGACTGGGTGGCATCTTCACCGTAAAAAATCTTAGCGGCTTCGCCGGTCGCACCGTTGTTTGCCTTGAGAGCACCGTCGGGCGAGCCGGGTACGGCAGCAAAAGTAAAGGCTTCGTCTCCAGTGCCGTCAGAAACATCAACTGTTTTGATTTCACCACCGTCGATAATGTAAAGGGTGTCCGTAGACAAGCCGTTCAGACCCGGATTGGTAGCTGCCTCGGAAAAGGTCAAGCCATAGGTTGGACCGTCGTCCTTGTCAAATGTATCAGTGCTGACCTGCCATTTGCCGCCGGTGTGCTTGATATAGTTGCCATTGACTCCCAGAGCGGTGATTTCGGCTTTTACCTCAGCCGCTGACTTGCCGGCAGTTGCTTCCATTTCCTGCTTTCCAAAGACTTCGATGCCGTTGAACTTGGTATTGACATAGATGTCGCCAATGGCCGTGCCGAGGGCCTTCATTTCGGCGCCGATGTTGGCCTTGTCGTCAGCGCTGTAAGTGCCGTTCTGCACCTGCACAGCCAGCTCTTTCAGACGAGTCAGCATATCGGATACTTCGTTCAAAGCGCCTTCTGCCGTCTGGATGAAGGAAATGCCGTCCTCGGCGTTGCGGGTAGCCTGGTTTAAGCCGCGGATCTGGCTGCGCATCTTCTCGGAAATGGAGAGACCGGCAGCGTCGTCAGCAGCGCGGTTAATCCGATAGCCGCTGGACAGCTTTTCCATGGATTTGTTGGAATTCTTGGTGTTTACGTTGTACTGCCGGTAGGTATTCATGGCCGAGATGTTGTGGTTAATTCTCATTTTTCTTCCTCCTTGAATTTACAGCGGGATTCCTTTCCCGCCTAAAGCTTCTAGAATGTCTAGTTCAGAAGCTGGAGAATTCCCTGAGGCTGAGCATTGGCCTGAGCCAGCATAGCCTGAGCAGCCTGCATCAGGATGTTGTTCTTGGTGTACTCCATCATCTCTTCGGCCATATCCACGTCGCGGACGCGGGATTCAGCCGATTGGAGGTTTTCCTTGGTGGTGGAGAGGTTGTTAGCGGCATGCTCCAGCTGGTTCTGCTGAGCACCGTAAGCAGCGCGGGTGGTGTTAACTTCTGTGATTGCGTTTTCCACCGAAGCGACCGTAACAGCTTCGGCATTTGCAGCCTTCGCAGCAGCGTCAGCGCCCGTGGTGGCAGCAGCGGTTAAAGTCGTCAAGGCGTTCAGGAACGTGGTAGCAGCGTCTTTGATGGTGACCGTCTGGTCGCCGTTTTCGCCGTAGGCAATCTTAGCGGCCTCGCCGGTACCGTCATTTACGGCCAGCGTATCGGTACCGCTCTGAGTACCAAAAACAGTAATGCCGTTGAACTTGGTGTTGACGTAGATCTCGGTAATAGCCGTGCCGAGAGCTTTCATTTCCGCACCGATGTTGGCCTTGTCGTCGTCGCTGTAGGTGCCATTCTGCACCTGCACCGCCAGCTCTTTCAGACGAGTCAGCATGTCAGATACTTCGTTCAGAGCGCCTTCCGCCGTCTGGATGAAGGAAATGCCGTCTTCGGCGTTGCGGGTAGCCTGGTTTAAGCCGCGGATCTGGCTGCGCATCTTCTCGGAAATGGAGAGACCGGCAGCGTCGTCAGCAGCGCGGTTAATCCGATAGCCGCTGGACAGCTTT
>DUUG01000115.1 GCA_012841675.1 Clostridiales bacterium | reverse complement strand
ATCTATCACGTGATCACTGTGCACTTTGTGGCGAAAATCTGTGCATTTTACTTGACTGCTTACAATTGTGGGGAACAAGCGTTACCTGATTAGGCATCAACATGAGGATCACCGTGATAAAAAACAGCATCCCCTGCTCCGGGAAGCGGAATTTTGCCAACGTGTAACCGCCCATGGACGCAATAACTACCTGCCCGACGACAATGGCTGTTACGAAGAGCATGGAATTCCAGAATTTATACAAGTAGTTCGGAGTAAGCAGCAAAATTTCTCGATAGTTGGTAATGGTGACCTGCTGCGGAATTAATTTTATCATTACCTGCCCGTCTTGATAAGAGGGTACTCCAAAGGCTTCACGGATTTCCTCTGCGCTCATAAATGAACCGACAGCAACAAACAGAACCGGCAGAAGCACCACCGTCGCCGCTAAACTAAGCGGTATATACGGCAAAAACCGGGAAAGTCTTCGCTTCATAACTCCGTATCCCCCCATTCCCGCCGGAATAGCAGTATCCCGGCTACCAGCATGAAAATGACCAAGAATGTTGTCATGGCTGCAGAGGAAAGTCGCACATAGTTCAGGTTGGCGAAGTTATTGTTCAAAAAATGCTGGATCATGTAAATACTCGAGTGGGGGTGGTTCCCGCAGAGTAAAAATGCTTCTCGAAACGCTTTAAACGAATATAAAATAGACCAAATTAGAATGAAGAACAGATGCGGAAAAATAAGAGGCAGTGTAATTTTAAAAAACTGCGCCGATTTGGAGGCACCGTCCATCTCTACGGCTTCGTAATACTCCTTCGGCACGGAGTTTAGGGCAGAGAGGAATAGAATAATGTTAAACCCTAGGTTCTTCCAAAGGTACAAAAGCACCAGAACCCAAAATGCATAGGAATACATAAGCCAACTTATAACCGGGATCCCAAGGTGGGTCAAAAGCGAGTTGGCAAGCCCTGCATCATCAAACAATGCACGAAAGAACAAGAGTGTTGCCGCCGTTGGCAATACCAGCGGAAATACAAATACAGATCGAAAAAGGAAAATCCCTTCAACCTTCGATATAAAATCAGGGCAAATAACAGGGATAGAACCATGTTCAAAGGAACGTCAAACAGAATAAACCGCCAAGTGTTATAAAATGCGATACGGAAAGCCTCGCGTTTCCAAAGGTCTTGGTAGTTTGACAAGCCGACAAACCAACTTCCCCTTTTTCGTACCTATACCAAAGGGAATCGTTGATTTGCTGATAGACTTTTAACACCTCCGACGAAAAAACATACCCTTTTCTTGTAAATGCCGCTTCCAGCGCCCAAGCTTCCGCCCTTCCATAGTCAAGCAGCGTACCATCCACATCTATCAGAAGGGTCGTATACCGCATGGCATCCTCCTATTTCCCGGGAAATGCCGCATTGGCCAAATCGCGGAAATTTTTCACTCTGCCGACGGTTGTGCAGTTGGCATCATGGAAATTGCGTGCGCCGTTTACTGCCGTTCGGCTTGCATACACAATATCATCGCCGTCAAACAAAAAGTCGGGATACTGGAAACCCACCTCTTTGGGATTTTCATGCCGGCGGTCGATAAGAATTTTCAGCACCTTCCATTCCACAAGATCCTTACTTGCCTTTAAGGCCAGCGTGTACCGTGTGACGGGATTTCGGGAATCCACCGATAGGTTGGAAATGGAAAAATACAGCCCGGAGACCTCATCCTTTAAAACAACAAATTTCGACTGGGCACCGTTGAACGGAATAACCCGGTCAAAAACCGGCGCGGCATGGGGATCCTCGGCATCAGCTTTTAACAAAACGGCGCGGCCGAATTCCGGCGGGTACCGTCCCGCTCCGTGGCGAAGCATATTATACAGCACGCCATCGGGGCCGACCACGGCATTTCCTTCGATGCAGCCTTTAAAGCCCTCCAAAACGCCGGGCCAGCTAGGATCAAACTCGCACAAACCGGTCAAAACCCAGTTTTCGGCACACATTAAATCGGCATATTCGTCT
>DUUG01000114.1 GCA_012841675.1 Clostridiales bacterium | reverse complement strand
GCTTTCCAGCTGATCGAGTTGTTGTCTTGAAATACCTCCCACCTTATAGAGTTCGAGGTAACGCCCGTCTGTCCGGCTTTTCCAAAACAGGCGCCCAAAACCTTGTCAGCTACTTCGTCAAAGGAAACGGTTTTGTCCCACAAAGCTTCCGCCATGGCGTGCATACCCAGCGGTGTCGGGAAAAAGACACGCTGGTTTTGGCAGCTAACCATACCGTCGAGCTTCAGCTTCTCCAGACACACCATATCGGAAAACAGAGTTTTCGCATGGTGCATGCTGCCTGCTTCCCGGATATAGTCCCACATAAAGTGGTAATCAAAGATAAAGCTATCGCAGTCGCCGATAACGCCCTGCCAGTCCCGCAGGTAGGCAATCCCATCGGCCACATTTTTCGGAAACTCCAGCTTGTTTCTCACATAGGGCCTCGTTTGGCCGGAGCCGTCGTCCTGCAGAGTTTGCGAGTAGGTGCGGGAGATGGGGGCAAACATCAATATAAACCGGTCGGTGTTTTGCAGGGTTTCCTTTTCCGGCTTCCAAAGCAAATCCACGTAAATCAAAAAGACCACACGGGTCGGAAGCCCCTTTTCCGTAAGCTTCTGATCCAAATCGTTGAGCATGCGAACGTAAAAATCCGCCGGAATCGTATCTACGCAGAGCGGGCATTCGCAGTGGTTGTTGGAACCGTCGGCCAGCCAGAACTGCAAAACGTCCACCTCGGGATGTGCTTCACAATAGTTTGCAATGGTGCTTGTAATCTTTTCCCGCGTAATTTCGTTGCCATAGCAAAGGTTCGTATTCAGCGGAATCTTCCCCCAAAGCTCGCGTTTGCCGTTTACTTCGGCAAACAGCTTCGTAACCTCCTGGGGATACTCGTTTTCGTCCAAGTACCAACCCAAGCCCGGCACACCCAGCGGCTCGCACGTCCATCCGTGGCCGGCGGCGTGGTACATAAGACCCCGTTCTTTGGCGGCTTTCATAATCTGCGCGGTAAAACCGTCGATAATCGTTTTGGTAAGCCGTTCCGGCTGCTTATAGATGTGCCATTCGTGGCCGTAATACCTTTGGAAAAAGTGAAACGGCGTTAAAAACTGCACGAAATAGCTGTTATACCCCGCTTTGGGCATCCATTCCAGCATATCCAGCACATGCTCGATGGAAACGGCCCCCTCTATGCAGATACCCCGGTGCCGATAGGAGGCTGCATGGGAGTATGACACGGTCATTTCTTCCAGCAGGCGGGAAGGGATCATCTCCCCGTTCTTGCCGGGTTTTAAAAAGGAAGCGCCAAGCTTTCTAAAAAATAGATACACGCCGATCAAAAGCGCCCGCGCATTGGAGGCGGCAATCCGGCCTTTTCCGCCGGAAACCTTAATGGAAACCGCGTCATCCAAAGCGGGGTCGGCCACATCAAACTCCTCCGGCGCAACGGCCAAGGTAATGCCTCCCTGCCCGTAGGCCACCGAAACACCGGGGTCCATTTGCGTTATGTACTTCACAAGCTCCCGCTGTGCCAGAATTGCAGGATATTCTTTGCTTTTTAGATCTACAAACAAAGTTTTCATCGGCTCTGCCCCCTTATTTTACTGCATAAAGCATACCATATACTGGAATCTCGTGCAATAAGTATAGGCATATTTTAGCATAAATTCCAGAACATAATAATCATTTTCATAATTATTTTCCATAGACATCGCTATATTTTATAAAATCGGGGTTTTATGACCACAATAACATAACAGGGCCTTTAGTTGACAGAAAACGGGAATAGTGATATACTTTCGTAGAATGATATCTGTTGTCTCGATTTCTTTAGACACAAAGTGAACGGCATTTGGTAATAAACAGTAAAACACGGAAAGAAGGGGAACCGTTTGATTAAGTATGTTATAAACGGCGGCAAGCCGCTTTATGGCAGTGTAACTATCAGCGGGGCAAAAAACGCAGTTCTTGGAATTATCCCGGCCGCTCTTCTTGTGGAAGGCGTATGCCGAATCGAAAACGTCCCCCGTATCAGCGACGTTTCCCTTTGGCTAGATATTTTAAATTTCCTGGGTGCAAAAATTCGCTTTATCAATCCCACAACTCTGGAAATTGATTCTACTTCCCTTCGCCAAGTGGAACCCAATTATGATATGATGCGAAAAATGCGCGCCTCTTATTATTTAATTGGCGCTCTTTTGGGGCGCTTTGGATCCGCCCGTGTGGCCATGCCCGGCGGTTGCGACTTGGGAGATCGGCCCATTGACCAGCATGTCAAGGGTTTTCAGGTGCTAGGCGCCGAAATTGACGTGCGAAGCGGCATTGTTCACGCTTCTCTTCCCTCCGGTCTGCGTTCGGGCCATGTGTATTTTGACAAGGTTTCCGTTGGTGCTACGATTAACGTTATGCTGGCGGCTGTTCGCGCGCCGGGGCTGACCGTGCTGGAAAATGCCGCAAAGGAACCGCATATTGTCGACGTTGCCAACTTCTTAAACTCTATGGGCGCTGATGTTCGCGGCGCAGGCACCGACGTTATTAAAATCCGCGGTGTCCCTAAAATGCGCGGGGGGATTTATTCTATTATCCCCGACCAGATCGAAGCCGGCACATTTATTGCCGCTGTTTCCGCAACCGGCGGCGATATTACCATCGACAATATCATCCCCAAGCATTTGGAATGTATTACAGCCAAGTTTACGGAGATGGGCGTCACTATCATTGACAAGGACGATGCTTTGCAAATTATCCGCGATAAGCCCATTATCCGAACCAACGTCAAAACGCTGCCCTACCCCGGTTTTCCCACCGACATGCAACCGCAGATTGCCGCCGTTTTGTGTCTTGCCAACGGCACAAGCGTGATTACCGAGAGTATTTGGGACAATCGGTTCCGATATGTGGACGAGCTTCGGCGTATGGGGGCTCAAATTCAGGTGGACGGCAAAACGGCCGTGATTGATGCGGTGCCGTCGCTCACCGGCGCTCCCGTCTGCGCATGCGATTTGCGCGCAGGAGCGGCGCTTGTGATTGCCGGGCTTGCCGCTAAGGGGCCTACAGAATTAACCGGTGTTCACCATATCGAACGCGGCTATGAAAACCTGGTAGAAAAGCTTCGCATGCTGGGCGCTGATATTTCGGTTATTGACACGCCCGATACCGAATCGGTTTTCCGGGTCGGATAGAACTAATACGGCGGCTTTCACGCGAAAGCCGCCGTTTTTTACCGTTTCTTCGGGGGAGGGTTTTCATGACATATATCTACGACGGAACATACGAGGGCTTTTTGTCGGCCGTGTTTTGTATTTACGCAGACAAGCGTCAGAAAACTGCCCATCTAGCCACGCAAGAAACGGCCGGCGGCCTTCCCTTTCAAGACGAAATCCAAGTAGAACCAAACGAAGCCCACGCCGACCGGGTTTCCGCCCGTTTAGAATCCCTGCATATTTCGCAAAATGTCTATCACGCCTGGCTTTACACCGACGAGGATATGAACAACGCCCTTCTTGCCTACATCCGTTTGGCTATTGAAATAAAAGGAAACCCCGACAGCAGGCGGTATGACCCGGCTGTTCACGCGGTACATCGTGCCATCCGGCGCGTTTTAAAAGAGGTGGAGCGGTTCCGGCAGTTTACACGATTTGTCAAAGCGGGAAAAAACACCGCCGGCACAGGGGTGTATGTGGCAGACATTGCCCCTGCGTATGACATTCTGCCGCTGCTTATAGAATTTTTTACCGATCGGTTAAACGATCAATGCTTTATTCTGCGGGATACGGTTCGCAAATACAGTCTGGTATGGGATACAGAAAACTGGCATTTGTCCTCCCTGCCCGAAATTAACGACCCGCCCCTTCCCGAAGACGAAGAGTTTGAAGCGCTCTGGCGGACATATTTTGAGAACATCGCCATTCCCTGGCGCAAAAATCTCAAGCTGCAACAGCATTTTATCCCTCTCCGCTACCGCAAAAATATGACCGAATTTCAAGAATAGAAAGGCCGTGAAATCATGTCCCATATGGTTGCGCGTCTGGCGGAGGAATTTTCGCTTCAGCCGGTGCATGTGCAAAACATCATTGCCCTGCTCGATGCAGACAACACGGTGCCCTTTATCGCCCGCTACCGGAAGGAAATGACCGGCGGCTGCGACGATCAGGTGCTGCGCGAGCTGGCTGACCGATTAAAATACCTGCGCGGAATGGAAAAGCGCCGGCAGGAAATTTTAGAGACCATCGAAGCACAGGGCCACCTTACGGAAGAGCTTGCCAACGCCATTGCCGCTGCTGTAACGCTAGCAGAGCTGGAGGATCTCTATCTTCCCTTCCGTCCCAAACGGCGCACGCGGGCTTTGATCGCCGCGGAAAAGGGGCTAACCCCGCTGGCCGACGCCATTTGGGAACACCGAAACCAAGAAAACCTCTCTCCTTTGGCATTGGCCGAGCCTTTTGTGGATGAAGAGAAAAAGGTGCCGTATGCGGAAAGTGCCGTGGCGGGGGCTATGGATATTTTGGCAGAAAGGCTTTCGGAAAATGCCGCTTTGCGCAAGCAGCTTCGCGAAAAAACCCTGCAGAAAGCAGTTTTGGTTTCCGCCGCCGCAACGGAGGAAGACACGGTCTACCGGTTGTACTACGAATACAGCGAGCCTGTACAAAAGATGCCCGGGCACCGGATTTTGGCCGTCAACCGGGGCGAACGGGAGGAAAAACTTAAGGTTTCTATTGCCTTCCCCGAGGAAGACTGCGCTTCGATTCTGCATCGTTTTGCCAACGGCAAAGGAGCTTTTGCCTCCTTCATGGAAGAACTGCGGGCAGACGCGTGGACAAGGCTTATTAAACCCTCCTTAGAGCGAGAGGTGCGCAACAGTCTGACGGAGCGGGCCGAAAACGGTGCTATGGAAATGTTCGGCCTAAATCTAAGGCAGCTTCTTTTGGCGCCGCCTGTGAAGGGCAAGGTCGTCATCGGTTTAGACCCGGCGTATCGAACCGGCTGTAAGCTCTGCGTTGTGGATCCAAGCGGCAAAGTAATCGCCGTTGACGTTATATACCCCACACCGCCGCAAAATAAGACGAAAGAAGCGGCCGACAAGCTGCTTGCTTGGATCGAAAAATACAAGGTCGATTGTATCGCCATAGGCAACGGAACCGCCTCTAGGGAAGCAGAGATTTTCACGGCGGATACCATTAAAAAAGCCGCCCGCCCTGTTTCATATATGGTCGTAAGCGAGGCCGGCGCTTCGGTGTATTCCGCTTCCAAGCTGGCCGCCGAGGAGTTTCCGGACTATGACGTGTCCCAGAGAAGCGCCGTGTCCATTGCCCGCCGATTGCAGGATCCTCTGGCGGAGCTTGTGAAGATCGAGCCGAAGGCCATCGGCGTAGGGCAGTATCAGCATGATATGCCCCAGGCGCGGCTGGAGGAAGTGCTGGCCGGCGTGGTAGAATCTGCCGTTAACTCCATCGGCGTGGATTTGAATACGGCCTCCGTGTCCCTGCTCTCTTACGTTGCAGGCATTTCCAAATCCGTTGCCGTCAACATTGTGACATACCGGGACGAAAACGGCCCCTTTACCAACCGAATACAGCTAAAAAAGGTGAAAAAACTGGGGCCGAAAACCTTTGAACAGTGCGCCGGCTTCCTTCGAATCCCCGGCGGAGAAGAACCCCTTGACAACACAGGCGTTCACCCCGAATC
>DUUG01000113.1 GCA_012841675.1 Clostridiales bacterium | reverse complement strand
TCTTTCCAGCTTGCCTAATGCCGCATTATGGGCCGGAGGAATCTTTATTATTGCCACTTTGACGGATCTAATGGACGGGTATTTGGCCCGCAAGTGGAACCAGATTACAAAACTTGGCCGCATATTAGATCCCTTGGCTGATAAGCTTTTGCAAGTAACGGCTGTTGCATGTCTTGCGGTTCAAAAGGTGATCCCTTCGCTGTTTTTTATTGTTTTTGCCGCAAAAGAATTGTTTATGCTTTTGGGCGGGGTGTTCCTTGTTAAAAGAACCGACGATGTGATGCCTTCCAATATGTTTGGCAAGATGGTTTCCTTCTTAATAAGCACTTTGATTGTTGTAACCATATTCTTTAAAGAGTTTATTCATCCCAATACTACGAACCTATTATATACCATTGCCGTAACGCTGGCTTTGGCCGCCATGGTGGTGTATGTGGCCAAATATTTGAAAAATCATTCCTCCGTAGGGAGAAAAAAGCCCGTATCCGCACAGGAGGCGGACGAATAAGGAGAAATATATGGAAAATTTGCTTTGCACCCGCTGCAAAAAGAATATCGCCTCTGTTTTCTTTACGCGAATGGAGGGGAAGAAACCTGTCGAAGATAGAATTTGCTTTAAATGTGCCCGGGAGCTTGGCATGAGCCAAGTGGGAGAAATGATGCAGAAGATGGGCTTAACCGATGAAGATCTGGAAAATATGTCGGCAGAGATGATGGCGGCCATGGAGGGAAACCTCCCTATGATGGCTGACGATGATAACGATGAAGAAGATAGAAGCAGTAATACTGCCACGTTTCCATTTTTGAATAAGCTATTCGGAAGCATGCGCGGAGGTGACGATGGAGTGGAGCAGCCGCGTAAGACAACCGTGAAAGAATCGGCTCCCGAAAAAAAGAGAAAATACAAGTTTTTGGATACTTACTGCGTAAGTCTCAATGATAAGGCAAGCGAAGGCCGAATGGACCGTTTAGTGGGCCGCGAAGAGGAAATCCTGCGCGTAATCCAAATTCTAAACCGCCGCCAAAAAAATAACCCCGTTTTGATTGGTGAACCGGGCGTTGGCAAAACTGCCATTGCCGAAGGGCTTGCTGCCAAAATTGTTGAAGGCAACGTTCCGCCCAAGCTTCTCTCCAAAGAGGTTTGGCAGCTGGATTTAACCGCCTGCATTGCGGGCACCCAATTCCGCGGCCAGTTTGAGAGCCGCATGAAGGGTTTAATTGA
The DNA here is from genome assembly GCA_012841675.1 of Clostridiales bacterium. Lineage (GTDB taxonomy): Bacteria > Bacillota > Clostridia > Oscillospirales > QAMX01 > DUUG01. The sequence continues at coordinate 1,201 of DUUG01000113.1, read as the reverse complement.
CGAGGTTAAAAAGCTTGGCAACATCATCCTTGTAATTGACGAGGTGCATAATCTGGTCGGCGCGGGAGATGCGGAAGGTTCCATGAACGCGGCGAACATATTAAAGCCGGCCTTGTCAAGAGGCGAGGTGCAGGTTATCGGCGCCACTACGTTTAACGAATACCGGAAGTATATTGAAAAAGACTCTGCGTTGGAGCGCCGCTTCCAGCCGGTGACGGTCAATGAACCGTCTGTGGACGAAACCGTTGCGATTTTGAAAGGAATCCGCGGCTATTATGAGATGTATCACAACGTAACTATATCTGACCATGTGGCACGGCAGGCTGTTTTACTGTCCGAGCGGTATATAACAGACCGCTACCTGCCCGACAAGGCCATCGACCTGTTGGACGAGGCAGGCTCCTTTGTCAATTTGGAAAACAAAGACCTTCTGAGAAAAGAAGCTTTTGAGCGCGAGATAAACGATATTCGGCGCAAACGCGACGAAGAAATGCTAAATGAAGATGGGGAAGAGCGGTTTAAAGCTTTGGCCGACCTGAAAAGCAAAGAGCTTCGACTGCAGACGAGATTGGCCGAGCTGGGCGATTGCAGCAAGCCGGTAGAGGTTGAGCATTTGGCTAAGGTGATTGAGCTGTGGACAAAAATCCCCGCTTCTAAGATAACGGAAACGGAGTTTATCCGCTTAAACGAACTGGAAAACCGCCTGAAATCCAAAATTATCGGGCAAGACGAAGCAGTTGCGGCCGTTGCCGCCGCCATCCGCCGCGGCAGGGCGGGCATTTCCCCCAAAAGAAAGCCGATTTCCTTCTTATTTGCCGGACCGACGGGGGTTGGAAAGACGGAGCTGGTGCGGCGTTTGGCCATGGATCTGTTCGATCAGCCCGAGGCCTTAATCCGGTTAGATATGTCGGAATTCATGGAAAAGCACGCTGTTTCCCGTATTATTGGTGCGCCTCCCGGCTATGTGGGGTATGACGAAGCCGGTCAATTGACCGAAAAAATCCGCCGCAAGCCTTATAGCGTCGTGCTGTTTGATGAAATTGAAAAAGCACACCCTGATGTAATGAATATCCTTCTTCAGATTTTGGATGATGGCCGAATCACCGATGCGCAGGGGCGCAAGGTGAGCTTTGAAAATACCGTTATCGTGATGACAACCAACGCCGGCAGCACAAGAAGCAGTGGTGCGGTAGGGTTTGGT
>DUUG01000112.1 GCA_012841675.1 Clostridiales bacterium | reverse complement strand
TCTTTTTGATGTAGACCTGTCATCTTTTTGCGAATATGATAACACAGCTATAATATAGGTATTTACACGTTTTGTCCATATAGGTTTCGCTCTGCTACAGGAAAAAAGGCAGACAGCAGAAGGTTAAAACCAATACCGCTCATACTTTTTAAACGCTTCGCAGACATAGGCCACGGCATCCGGGGGGGTCGGCGGATATACGCCGTAAATAAATTCCAACCCGCCCTTGGGAGAGCCCAGTTCCTTGACCTCGTATTCAATCAACTCAAAAATTTCGTTTCTATTTGCACGAGGTGTGATCTTGGAACGGTCAACGTCAAGCCGGATGCAGACCTTTCCCTTCAAAATTCGCTTCAGGTTGTCAACCCCGTTGACCAAATCCTGCGGATTAATGATGTCCATGCCTACTGCCATCAAATCTTCCAAAATATCCACGATATACCCGTCGCTGTGGATCATGGTCAGGATGTTGTGCTCCTTGCACAGTGAGGTGATTTTCCGGTAGGATGGCTCGATATATTTGTGGAACATCTCCCTGCTGATAACCATAGAGTGCTCCGCGCCCAAATCCTCGGGGATTTCCATCACATCTACCTTGGCGTTGCAGTAATTTTTGACGATTTTCAGGTTTTCGCGGTCAATCATCTCAATAAGCTCAAACAACTTAGGCTCCTCGTCGTACATATCGTACATGAGATTTTCAAAACCTCTCAAATACTGAAGCCGAAGGAAGAGGAAGCCATGTACCAGCCCGCCGGCGGTCAGAATGCCCGATTCGCGCCTTTTCCGCATGGTTTCCTTGATTTTGTCCCAGTCGTATTTGCCGCCTCTGTCGCGCCAGATATTCGAGTCCGGCGGAGTATATGTATCCAACTTGTCCCAAGAATCTAAAGGGTGATCTGTTACAAACCCTTCCAGTCCATGCACGCTATAATTCCAAGTATAGCCCCAAGCGTCTTTCTCCGAAAGGGAACAGTAACCGTCGCCGTATTGAGAGTAGTCTATGCTTCCGGGGACGAAATCGCCGAAATATTCGGGGTATTTGACCATAACCTTTTCCATCTCGTCCTTATACTGGATTAACGAAGCCAGGCTTACGTTCGCAATAATCGGGATTCTTTCGGGGGAATTGAATGTGGCGTTCCGCAGATAGTTTTCTCTTTGTGTCATGGGGAGAATCACCTCTCAACTTGTTATTTCTATTGTACTAGACCACGGCCGAATGTCAAGTTAAGGCCCATATATCCACGGAAGTTTTCCTAAAAGAGATGGGGTTAGATAATTACATAAAGAATCAGAGAGGTCTTGTAAAGACAATCGTCTATTCTCCCTATTGTATGTAAGCCGTTTGTGACATATAATTAACTTACATTTTACAATTGTGTCATCGAATTCCGGAAAAACGTTTTCGGGTGAAAATACGGCCGGCAAGCGGCGGAAAACGGGAGGTTCTATGAAAAAACGGTGTGAGCTGTATCCGACCCTAGTGACCCCATTTACAAAAGACAATCAAATCGACTATCCATCCTTGTCGCGGTTGCTAAACTACATGTTTCGGGAAGGCTGCGACGGTATTTTTGCCGTTTGCCAATCCAGCGAAATGGCCTTTCTAAGCGAAGAGGAGAAGCTTTCGCTGGCTACATTCTGCATTGAAGCGTGCCGAGCCGCCGGCCGAAAGTGCGTTGTTTCGGGGCATACGCACGACAGCTTGGAAGAACAGATTGCATACCTGCAGAAGCTGGAGAAGCTAAAGCCGGATGCGGTGGTTTTGGTAACCAACCGGTTGGCCGCAGAGCATGAAAGCGACGACGTTTGGATTCAAAATTTAGATACGGTGCTTAGTGCGCTAAGCCCGGATACGCGTTTGGGACTTTACGAATGTCCTAGGCCCTACAAACGGCTTTTAACGGATAAAACCCTCGAAAAAGTTATCCAAACGGGGCGGTTTGATTTTATCAAAGACACTTGTTGCGATCTGGAAATGATAAAAGCCCGGCTAAGCCTTCTCAAAGGAACAGGCCTTGCCCTTTATAATGCCGATAGCGACACATTGGCCGAAAGTGTTTTGCTGGGTGCGGCGGGGTATTCAGGCGTAATGCTGAACTTTTTCCCCGAAGTGTTCGCCCTTTTGAAGGGGTATTTGACGGAAGTGGAGGACAATGTGATCCTGCCCCTTCGGTTTCACGCCCGCAGTGCGGGGCAAATTGCCGATTTTATCGCCATGACCGGCAAATACGAAACGTCGGCATATCCGCTCAATGCCAAACATTATCTGATGTTAAAGGGGATCATTGACAACGCCTCTGCCCGAAGCGTGCAATCGGTGATTACAAAAGGCGACGAAAAAGGGCTGCTTGCTCTTGCCAACGCGGTAGAGCGCATGGTGGCAAAGGTGCATGTGTTTCCAAACCGGCAGTTTGCCTTTGAAGAGGGGAAGCATTTTAGAAATTGTCACGCCTCCACCATCTTGCCGCTTAAGGATGGCACGGTTTTACTTGCCTATTTTGCCGGATACGCCGAGGGGCATAACGATGTGGGAATTTGGCTTTCCCGCAAGGAAAACGGCGTTTGGCAGGAGCCCTTCTGTGTGGTGAAAACTTGCGACCTTCCCCATTGGAACCCGGTACTGTTTTCTATGGCAGACGGGGGTATCCGGCTTGTTTACAAGGTGGGGCCGGATGTGCCCTCCTGGAAAAGCTGGACAAAGGTGTCCTACGACGGGGGCAAAACATGGTCGGAAGAAACGCCCTATTTGGCGCCCAACGATGCCGGCGGGCCCGTTCGCAGCAAGCCGATTTACCTTTCTAACGGCACTTTGCTTGCCCCTAATTCCGACGAAACAGAAACGTCGTGGACGCCGAGGGTGGATATTTCCCATGACAACGGAGCGACCTTCTCTCTATTGGCCCGTGTGCCCGTCAACACCACAGATCCGACCAAAGAAAACTTTATGGCCGGGGTCGGAGCCATCCAGCCCACCTTATGGGAAAGTAAGCCGGGGCATGTGCATATGCTGCTTCGAACCACAAGCGGGTTTATTTTCCGGTCCGATTCAAAAGATTTCGGCAGAACCTGGTGCGAAGCGTACAAAACAGGCCTTCCCAGCAACAACAGCGGCATTGAAATCGAAAAGCACGGAGATGTGCTTTACTTAGTGCTCAATCCCATCTACGGCAACTGGGCTAGCCGGAACCCCATTGTTATCAAGCGCTCCTTTGACAACGGGGCGACCTTTTCCCACTTTGTCACCCTGGACCATACAGAGTTTGACCCGGCAACAAAGACCGACGCGGAGTTTTCCTACCCAAGCGCCGGCGTTTACGGAGATACGCTGTACGTTGCCTATACGCATATGCGCAGGCGGATGGCCGTTTGCGAAATTTCGCTGAAAGGGGAATAAAAATGGGAATTTATCAGGAGAAAGTTCTGCAAACGGAGGATCGAACCCTTTGCGGCTACTACTTAGACAAGGGCAGCGAAAATACCCTGGTGCTCGTTCCCGGCAGCTATGCAAGTCACACCATCTGGAAGCCGGTGGTGCAAAACGCCAACATTCCGGCCAACCTATTTTTGGTAGAGCTGCCGGGCTTTGGGAAAAGCACGCCGAAAGAACCGGACAGCACCATTGAAGAAATCACCGCCCACATCTTAACTTTGATCGACGGAGTAGGCATAGACCGGTTTTTCATCGGCGGTCACAGTATCGGCGGCATGATCGCCACGGAAATGCTGGATCACGCAGGCGACCGGCTAGAGGGTGTCATTTCCTGCGAAGGATGGGTACACCATTCCGTGGAGCAGGATACGTTTTTAGGACGAAAGAACGAAACATTGTCGGAACACCAGCTGGCCCTGCGCAAGCATTACGGCACCGTTGCCCGCACCGCCTGGACCGATGAGGAAATCGGCATATACTCAAAAATCTGGAAGAAATGGGAAAAAGGGCAAAAACTTTTAGAAGAAACGAAAGTCCCCGTTTTGGAAATATGGGGCGACCGAGGCATGCCCCGACCGGACAGAAAAGCCCTTTTGCTGCCGCCTCATGACAATATCACCCTTATCTGGCTTCCCAACGGCGGACATTCCTTCTTAGTGCAGTATCCCGAGGAAGTAGGTCAAATGATTGCGGATTTTATCCGGGAAAGAGGTAAGCGATGAACACCGTAACCATGCAGAAAAACGTTCCGGTAACGGAAGAAGTTGATGTTGTTGTCGTCGGCGGAGGAATTGCCGGCATTTCTGCCGCTTTGGCCGCCGCATTTATGGGTAGCAAGGTCCTGCTTGTAGAGCATTTTGCCGTGTTCGGCGGAAACGCCACCTCCGGCGGTGTCGCTTCCTTCTGCGGCAACACCAAAGGGCAGGGCAAGGCCTTTGATATGATTGTTGCGGCGTTAAAGGAATTTAACGCCATTGT
>DUUG01000111.1 GCA_012841675.1 Clostridiales bacterium | reverse complement strand
TTAAAAGAGGAATCCAAAATCGCCAGCTTCCCATGCCGTGTTTTTTCTCTTGCAATTTTTATGTCACCTGTTATAATGGACACAGCGTTTGAAACGTCATTGGAAAGGAAGTGTCTTCATGTCTATACCGGAAGGCTATCGGCTCGTTTTTGAAGACCATTTTGACGGCACATCGCTGGACGAAAGCCGCTGGTACTACCGCGGCACCGGCCCTGCTCAGTGCGGTTTTTTTGCCCCTGAGGAAGTAACCGTGCGAGACGGAAACCTCGTGGTGTCCGGCCGATACCGGGAAAACGGCCGGTTCGGCCCCGGCTGGTATGCCGGCATGGTCGCCATACGCCAACGCTTTACCAGAGGCTATTTCGAAGCTCGCATGATCTGCTCGGAGGCATTGCCGAAAGACAGTCTCTGGAGCGCCTTTTGGATACAGGCTTCCCACCCCTACGAGGCTGAGATTTCCCGCGGCGGCCCCGGCGGCGCCGAAATCGACATTGTCGAGGCCTTTTTCATTAACGGGCAGACCTCTGTCGAGCAGAATATCCACTGCAAGGGCGTCGACGGAAGCACCTCCGGCCCCGGCGAAACGGACCATTTGCGCGTCGGCGTGTTCAATCCGCCCAACCTTTGCACAGAATACCACGTGTTCGCCCTGGAATGGACGAAAGAGGCATACATATTCTACATCGACGGAGAGGAAGTTTCCCGCACCAGCTACGGAAACGGCGTTTCCCAGGTGGACGAGGAAGTCATCTTTTCTATGTGCCTGCCTCCAAAGATCGCCCATGAAAAGGACGACGTGCGCGAGTTGGTCGTGGACTACATCCGAATCTATCAGAAGGACTAGCGGCAGGAAGCGACGTAGCTAATCGATTTGCGCAAATCGGTGCTTACCCATAATTTACAAACCGGGCATGATTTGCCGATTTTCCGCATATGCAATGAATAAAAGGTACTTTTCCGTCCTTTTCTTCTAAACTAAAATTATAAATATATATTGGAGGGGTTCAGATGTTTTGTTCAAAATGCGGAACACAGCTGGAAGATACGACCAAGTTCTGTTCTTCCTGCGGAAAAGGAGTAGAGGAACCGGCAAAAGCCGATCCCACACCCCCGTCGCCGGAGGAAAAACCCAATCTGTTTCAAAAAATAAACGATACGCCCGAATCCACCGCCGAATATGACCCCACGGACATTGCCCAGAACAAAGGAATGGCCGTCTTGTCATACTTAGGCATTTTGGTGCTGATCCCGTGGTTTGCTGCCGAAAAATCAAAATTTGCCCGGTTCCACGCCAAACAGGGTATCACTCTCTTGTTACTGGACATAGCATACGGCATTGTTAGTTTCCTTCTACGCCTTATTAAAACTACGCATTATATCTGGGGCGTTCCCTACCGGGCGACGCCGGGTATCATCGTGTTTCTGATTTGGCTGATTGGAATTCCCCTTATCGTTCTGTCCATCATTGGGATTGTCAATGCCGTTCAAGGGAAAGCAAAAGAGCTTCCCATCATTGGAAAGCTGAAATTCATTAAATAAAGGCAACAACCGGAAGAGAAAATCTTCCGGTTGTTTTTTGGTTATATATACTACTTATCTGGATTGACAAAAACAAAAACAGCGGCAAACTGTAATTTGCCGCTGTTTTTGTTGTAAGCTAAACTTTAAAGCTCAAACAAGGTCATTTGGTTGCTTGCCGCAAGCCCCGAAAGCGCCCCGGCGGCTTCCAACGCCGCAATACAAACGCTGTTGACCTTGGAACACCGGCGGGACAAATCCTCCACCGAAAGAAACGGCCCCTTCTCCCGCTCTGCCGCCAGCTCTTTTCCGGCCATGCCGCCAAAGCCCGGCAAAGCCGCAAAGGGAAGGCGCAAGGCATTCTCCTCCCGGCAGATAATAAACCGGTCAGCATCTGACGCATACAAGTCCACGGGCAGAAACTTAAACCCGCGTTTTAGAAACTCGTGGGTGATTTCCAGCGTACGCACAAGCTCTTCCTCGATGGCGGATGCCTCCCTGCCTTTTGCGCGGATCTCTGCTATGCGTGCAATAACCGCCGCATCCCCGGCCAGCATGGCGTCCGGGTCGAAGGCCTTGGCCTTTATGCTGAAAAACGAGCTGTAATAAGCCAAGGGCTCATACACCTTAAACCACGCAATGCGCAGCGCCATAACAACGTAAGCCGCCGCGTGGGCCTTGGGGAACATATAGGCAATCTTATTACAAGAGCCGATATACCATTCGGGCACGCCCTTCTCCCGCATAACCTCTTCCCATTCGGGCTTTAGTTTTCTGCCCTTCCGGACAGACTCCATAATCGTAAAGGAAAGCTTTGGTTCCAGCCCCTTTTTGATTAGATAGTCCATAATATCGTCACGACAGCAAATGCAGTCCCTGAGGCTCAGCCCCTGCTCTAAAATCAAATCTTTGGCATTGTTAAGCCAAACGTCCGTGCCGTGGGAAAGACCGGAAATGCGCACCAAGTCGGCGATGGTTTTGGGCTGTGTGTCCACAAGCATCTGCCTTACAAAGCTGGTGCCGTATTCAGGGATCCCTAACGCGCCGTTAGGCCCGGTGATGTCGTCCGACTCTATGCCTATGGATTTGTTGCTGATAAACAGCTCTAAAACATTGGGGTCATGCAGGGAAACCTTGTCCGCCGGCACACCCGTCTGGTCCTCCAGATAGCGCAAAATGGTCGGGTCGTCCTTTCCAAGCAGGTCCAGCTTTAAAAGGTTTTCGTCAATGGAGTGGTAGTCCACGTGGGTTGTGATGATGTCGGTTTCCAAATCGTCTGCCGGCCGCTGGACGGGGCAGAAATCGTAGATTTCCTTATGTCTAGGCACTACGATGAGGCCGCCCGGGTGCTGTCCTGTGGTGCGCTTGACGCCTGTGCAGCCGATGATCCGCCGGTTCTCCTCCGCCTTGCTGACGACAATACCCCGTTCCTCGTTGTATTTCTTCACATAGCCAAAGGCCGTTTTCGAGGCCACTGTCGCTATGGTTCCTGCGCGGAACACGTTTTCTTCCCCGAACATTTCAATGGTGTGCTTATGAGCCAGCGCCTGATACTCGCCAGAGAAGTTTAAATCAATATCCGGTGCTTTGTCGCCGTCAAACCCAAGGAAAGTTTCAAAGGGAATGTTAAACCCGTCCTTATCCAGCTTTTCGCCGCAAACGGGACAGGACTTATCAGGCAAATCAAGCC
>DUUG01000110.1 GCA_012841675.1 Clostridiales bacterium | reverse complement strand
GGCCCAGTTAAATTATGCAATCCGGGTTTCTTCCCACGTAGACCATAAGTGGGATTCTTACGTGGACGCGGCGGCGGATGCGCTTTTGGCGGCTCGGGACAAAGACGGGATTATCACCGACGAAGCAGCGGCCCATGCGGAAACACTTTTACAGCCGGTTTCGGAGGAATGTAAAAAGCTGACGGTTCACTGTATTGCCCATGCCCATATCGATATGAACTGGATGTGGGGCTATCAGGAAACCGCTGGCCTTACCATCGACACCTTCCGAACTATATTGAACCTTATGAAAGAGTATGACCAGCTTACCTTCGGACAATCCCAAGCCTCCGTGTATCGCATCATCGAAGAACATGCGCCGGAAATGCTTGCCGAGATTAAAGAGCGGATTGACGAGGGTCGGTGGGAAGTCACCGCCACCACATGGGTGGAAACGGACAAGAATATGCCCTCGGGCGAAGCGCTTGCCCGCCATATTTTAAACACGAAAACGTACATGTCGAAGCTGTTTGGCCTTTCCTCCGACCAGCTTCCCATGGATTTTGAGCCGGACACCTTCGGGCATAGCGCACGAATCCCCGAAATTTGCAACGCCGGCGGCATCAAATACTACTACCACTGCCGCGGACACAGGCCCCATTCCGTCTACCGCTGGGAAGGGGAAAGCGGCGCTTCCTTGCTTGTCTACTGCGAGCCGGACTGGTATAACTGCGAAATCCGCCCGGATATGTTTGAGGAATTGCCGGGCTTTGTGGCCAAATACGGCTTGACAGACGTTTTAAAGGTCTACGGCGTAGGCGACCACGGCGGCGGCCCCACCCGGCGGGATGTGGAGCGGCTTATCGATATGGCCACATGGCCCTGCTTCCCGACTATGATTTTCAGCACCTACAAGGCCTGCTTTGATCGTTTGGCCACCCAAATTGACAAATTCCCCGTTGTCACGGGCGAGCAGAACTTCATTTTCACAGGGTGCTACACGACCCAATCCCGCATTAAGATGGCAAACCGGGTGGGCGAGGATAGACTCTATGAGGCCGAAACCCTTGCCGCCGCTTCAAAGCTTTTCGGCGGCCCCAACAGGGCAGACCGCCTGACCAAGGCGTGGGAGCCTGTGCTGTTTAACCAGTTCCATGATATTCTGCCTGGCAGCGGCGTCATTGATACAAGAGAATACGCCATGGGCCAGTTCCAGCGGGCCATGGCCGACGCCAACACCTCCGCCGACGAGGCCATGCGGTATCTTGCTTCGCAGATTGACACCTCCCACCTTCCCACCGATACGGACGGCGGCGACGTGTCCGAAGGCGGCGGCGTAGGCTTTGGACTTAGCCAGCAGGAAGGGTATAACTTCCCGCAGACAGAGCGTGGCCGGGGCAAAACCCGTCTGTTTACCCTTTACAACACCACCGCCCACCACCGGCAAGGCCCCGTGGAGCTTACGGTTTGGGACTGGCCGGGAGATACAGGCCGGCTGGCCGTTACCTTACCCGACGGAACGGCTTTGCCTGTGCAGGTAATTAAATCGGGGCAGCATTACTGGGGACACCAGTATACCACCTTCTTGGTGGACGCGTTTGTGCCTGCCTTTGGATATACGACTGTTATTTTGAAGGAAGCTTTGCCCACGTTGCCGCCCTTCCGCGTGCTCGACCATGGCAGAACCCATAATCATTGGGATCAGCCCCTTGTTTTAGAAAATGAGCAGATTTCGGCGGAGTTTGATAGAACTACCATGCAGCTTGTGCGCCTAGTTGATAAGAAGTCCGGCAAAACAGTTGTTTCGGCGGAAAAACCTTCCTGCTATTTCAACTACATCCTGGAAAGCCCCGAGCGGGGCATGACCTCTTGGGTCGTCGGGCCCTATATGAAGGTGGAAAATCTCAACGTAACCCGCCCGGTTCGGGTTACGAACGAGTCTGTTTGGGGGCTTAACCCGTCCATTACTTACAAGCTCTCCTTTGACAGATCGGATCTGTCGGTAACGGTTTCGCTTCCGGCCCATTCGTCCCAGCTTGTTTATAATATCGAAGTAGATTGGCACGAAACGGGCAACCGCAACAAAGGCATTCCCCAGCTTCAATTTGCCGTTCCCTTTGACTTTGCGGCCAAGCACTTTACCTGCGACATCCCCATGGGTGTTGTCAACCGTCCGGCATTGCCCCACGACGTTCCCTGCCGGAGCTTTTCGGCGGCTCGTCCGGATAGCATCTATGCCCCGGCGTTTCAGGTGATTGCCGATTCCAAATACGGCTTTAGAAACGGCGAGTCGGAAACGGACGTAACTTTAATTCGTGCGGCCTTTGACCCCGACCCTTACCCCGAATACGGCAAACACAACATTAAAATCGCCGTTGGCCCCGTTGAAAACACCGAAGCGGCGTTGACCAAGCAGGCTGCCCTGTTTGCCCATCCGGTTCGTTTTACGGGCAACGCCACCCATGCGGGGAAATTGCCTCTTTCGGCTGGTTTACTTAAGGTCTGCGGCGAGAATGTTGTGATTTCCGCGGTCAAAACGCCGGAAAACGGCAAAGAAGGAGTTGTCGTGCGGCTTTACAATATCTCGTATGAGGAAAATACGGCCACACTTTCCTTTGCGTTGCCGGTTGCCAAGGCGTATACGACTGACCTGTTAGAGCATGCGGAGGAAGAACTGCCTGTTTCCGGGTCAAACGTAACGCTAACGCTTCCTTCCTGCGGATTGGCAACGGTTCGGATTGTTCCGGAACGTTAACTTTTAAACGAATCAGGCGGCCCTAGGTTACTCTGTCCCTATGACAAGGCTCGGGCCGCCTGATTATATAAAGGTTCCAAGTGAAAAGGAGGATAAGTATGATGCAAGTTTCCGGGAAAAACGGCAGTCTGACCCTTTCAAAAAAGGCGCCCTTGCTTTCTATGTCCATTGCGGGGGAGGTTTGGACGTGGAAGGATTGGCCAACCTTGCTCATGGAAAACGGCGACGAGATTTCTCTTGCCAAAGCAGAGTGTCAATTTGCCGAGCATGCAACAGGCATCGGCCGGGGAGCGTATTTGACGTTTCGAAAGGTGCCGGCAAAGGACGGTACACTTTGCCCCTTTGAAGTGCATTTGCACCTCTGGCTGGAAAATACCAGCGGCGATTTGCTGGTAGAAACCACCGTATTACACGAAGAACCGGCGGAATCGAGCCGCAATGCCCTAAAAATTAAGCAGATTTCCCTCCCTCCCTTTGATTTTGGAGCAAAGGCGGGGGAAGGGTATACGATTTTGTCGCGGATGCAGGGGCTTTTGCTTCCGGCGGAGTATGAAGAAGAATTTAAGCGGAAGGATCAGCCGCTTTTGGAGCGCTGCGCCTACATGCCGATTTTCGGGCAGAAGCGGGCAGAGTCTGGCTATCTGCTCATCTATGAAACGCCTTTTGACGCCGCTTATCATATAGACCATTCTTCCGGCGGCGATACCATCGTAACGCCTGTGTTTTCCACATCGTTGGGGCAAATTCGCTATACAAGAGTGCTTCGGTATTGCTTCCGCAAGGGGCTTTGCTATAACGGCATGGCAAAGCTATACCGGCAGTATTTGAAGGCACGGGGCGATCTCGTTACACTGGAGCAGAAAATCGCTAAAAACCCCAATATCGCCAAGCTGATCGGCACGCCCATTGTACATACGGGCATTGCCCAGAAGGTGCACGAGATGTCCCACTACTACAAGCCCGACGATCCGGACTTTAACGACCGTTTCGTTCCTTTTTCCCTTCGGGCAGAGCAGCTTACCGCCCTAAAGGAAAAGGGTGTCGATCGGGTGTATCTCCATTTGGATGGCTGGGGCAAGCACGGTTATGACAATCTGCACCCCTCTCCTTTCCCGCCCCACGAGCGGGCCGGCGGAGCAGACGGCATGCGAGAACTGGCCAAAACGTGCCAGTCGCTAGGCTATGTGTTCGGAATCCATGACCAATACCGAGACTACTACTACGACGCGCCGGATTTTGACATGGACAATGCCATCCTAAACGGCGACGGTTCGCACCCCTACTGTGATACTTGGTTTGGCGGACCCCATACATATCTTTGTCCGTCGCTTTCCCCTTATTACGTCCGCCGCAACTACGAGGAGTTTGAGCGGCTGGAAATTCCGGTCGAAGGTGCCTATCTGGACGTATTTTCCGTTATCTACCCCGACGAGTGCTTCCACCCCATGCACAAAATCGACCGCGAGGGAAGTGCCGCCGCCTGGAACCATTGCTTCGACATTTTAAACGAGAAGGGGATTATCCCGTCTTCGGAAGAGGCCGTGGTGCTGTATTTGAAGTCGCTGGCGCTTTGCCACCATGCGCCGTATTATCTCAACCGTTTGGGCTATCCGGATAGCGGTTTGACCGGGGTGGCCTTGCCCCTTTGGAACCTGGTCTGCCACGACTGTCTTGTCATCCCGTGGGAGGGTGCCTATTCTGACAAAGCAAAAGGCGGCTGGGGATGTCCCGATACCGATTGGGGATTTCTGCACTGCCTGTTAAACGGCGGCGCGCCGTATCTAAGCATTACAGCCAAGGAAGAGGAAATTGAGCGGGTGAAAATTGCCGCCAAGCTCCACGAAAACGTTGCCCTGCACGAAATGGCCAGCCACGAGTTCCTAAACGAATCCGGCCGAAAGCAGCAGACGGTGTTTGCCAACGGAACGGTGGTTACCGTAGATTTTGACGAAAACACTTGGGATATTCAGTACGCTTAAAGAGCATAAATCGCACTGCATGAAAACCCCCGGCACGAAGTTCCGTGCCGGGGTTTTTTAGACTTTCTTTTTCGTTGTGGCCAATATAAGCGTAATAAAAGCAAGGCCAAACATAAAACAGCCGTAAAGGAACAAATACTCCTTAGAACCTAGCAAATCGGCAATCACACCGAACAAAATCGGAGAAGCAATACTTGCGGAGAAGGAAAAAGCGTAGTAGAAACCGGTATATTTTCCCGTTTCGCCCGGCGGCGCCATGGAGGCAACGGAAGGGTAGGAGTTAATGTTAATCAATGCCCAACCGAAGCCGGCTATAACCAAAGCATACATGAGATTGTTAGCCTGCCCAAACAGGAGAATAAACCCAAAGGCCAGAAGCATAACCAGCACGCCCATGCGCATGGTGCGTCCGCGGCCGAGTTTTGTGCCGATTAAGCCGGCAGGAATGGCGAAAATCAGAAAAGAAAGTGCCATAAAGGTAAGCAGCTGCGCAGCGCTTCCTTCGTTCATGCCAAAGGTTTCGGCACAGTAAAGGGTGAAAAAGGTTTCCACGCCGTTATAGCCGCAGAACCAGAAGAAAATAGAAAACAGCAGGAAAATCAAAGGCTTGTTGGACTTATACAGCGGCGGGTGGCCGTTTTTGGAAAGAAACAGGCCAGCACCCGAGGAGCTTACCACGCTTTCATCGTCAGAGCCGTAGGGCACCTCCGGTTCTTTATACGCCGCCATCAGCACAAACAGCGCAAGCAGCATAAGGGCGGCGGCAAAGAAGAAGGGAAGGCTTTCGCCCTGCTTAAACAGTGCGCCGCCCACAAGGAACGCCGCTACGGATCCAAGGCCACCCATGAAGTTGATAATGCCGTTGGCCTTTGCCCGCAAGGGCTGGGGCGTTGCGTCCGGCATCATGGCAACGACAGGAGCGCGGTATACGGACATGAAGAAATTCATGCCGATAACCGACCCCATTAGAAGCACAAGGGGCAGAATATCGCCTTTTCCGATGACATGACCGGGAATCAAGATGAAAAACAACGCCGCCAGCGGAACACCTACAATCATATAGGGCATCCGTCGGCCAAACCGTGTTTTGGTCGTGTCGCTCTTTTTCCCAAAATACGGCTGGAACAAAAGACCGAACACGTTGTCAATGGTCATAATGGCGCCGACCATGGTGGCAGAGGGAATCAAGCGGTTTAAAAACACAGGAACATAGGAGTTGTAAACACCCCAAGCAACCGAAATCGTAAAAAATGCCAGACCGATGACAAACAGCTTTTTCCATTCAAGCTTCATAGATTTGCTCCTTTGCCCTTATGACTACTCCGTTGCTTCTGTCACTGTTGCATCTGCTTCTGCCACTTCAGGCAGGAAGCCTTCGAAGGTGATAACATCGGCTTCGCGGTGATCTTTCGAGCGGATGGTCCATGTGCAGAGGGCCGTACCGCTTTTAAGCGCCTTTTGCACATAGGGCAGGTCGATACAACCTTCCGGAATGGAGAGGTAATGGGGCTTTGTGAGCCAAATCGGGTATCCCGAGTTCATCATTCTGCGTTTCATGGCATTGGGCATGTTTCTGTCGTTATACTGAACCAGCAGCAGACCGCGGGTAATATCCGGCGCGTGATTTTTAAACCAGCGGACAATCCGCGGGTCGAAGCTTTCCATTGCCACATGTCCGCCATATTTTCTTAAAAGGGGCAAGGTTTTTTCGCAAAGGGTTTTCCAGCGCGGACAAGTTTTAAGCTCCACCAGAAGCGGCATGGGCGACACTTCCTTTAGAAGCTCATCTAAATAGGGAACCTTTTCTGTGGTATTGCCCAGCCTCAAAACTTCGATCTGCGCGCGGGGCGTTTCCCAGACAAGACCGTCTAAACCTGTCATGCGCTTTAGGTTGCTGTCATGGAAAACCACAACATTGCCATCCCCGTCGAGAAGGATATCCAGCTCGGCGCCGAACCCTTTCTCTTTGGCGGCTAAGAAGGCTCCGGTGCTGTTTTCCGGGATTTTATCATCGTGCAAACCGCGGTGGGCATAATATTTTACGGGAAAAACGGCTTTTTTCATAGGCTTTTGGGATCCCTAAGCTCAAAGGTCCCGTCCTCCTTTTTGTACCATAGTGCGATAGCAAATTGCTCGTCCGGGTTTTCATACACAGAGCCGGGGCGGAGAATCTCGTCATTGTCCTTGGCCATTAAGCGGAACAACTCTGCCCGAAGCTCGTTTTGCACAACCTCGTATTCTTTCTGCCCGGCCACATTGTTTTGCTCATACGGGTCTTTTTCCAAATCGTAAAGCTCAACAGCAGGGCGAGGCGTGTTGTAAATTTTCGTTAGAAGCTCGTAACCAACCTGTGCGGAAAAACCGTTTGCCGTGGCCACCGGCAAACCGGGGTTGAAGTTTTGGATGTACTTGTGGGTTTTGGTGCGTATGGACCGGACGGGGGCATCGGTATTGTCGTAGGAAACTTCTGCAAAAACATAGTCGCGGCCGGGATCTTCCCGTCCTAACAGAGCTGCGAGCCGGCTTTCTCCACGCATATCGGGCGGCGTAGGTATGTCGAGCAGATCGCAAAGCGTTGCCGGTATGTCTACATGGCTGGACAGCCCGGTCAAAACGCCGGGGGTAAGTCCGTTGCCCCAGAAAAGCATAACGGTTCCTGTTCCGGCATCGTAGCAGCTTTGCTTGGCGGCGGGCAAGTCCATGCCGTGGTCGCAGGTTAAGTAAACGAGCGTGTCTTTATCAAGTCCTGTTTCTCGCAGGTAGTCAAGGATACGGCCAATAGCCTGATCGCCTTGTGTAACGGCCTTGTTGATCCTGGCTACATAGTCTTTTGCTTCTTTCACCTGAGGCAGCTTCGGCAAAAAGGGAGGAAGAACTGTGTTTTCCACTTCTTCATCGGTTACGGGCAGGTTGTAAGGCCCGTGGGCTTCGGTGAATGCACCATGAATAAACAAAGACTCATCGGGGCGATTTTTTAGAGTATCAATGATTTGATCCGCCACGTAAGAAGCTGCCGAAGAGGCCGTATCGCTTTCGTCATAGCCTAAAAGCTCTTTTCCGGAAAGATCAAAGTCTTCCGAATAGCGGCGGCCGGCAATCGAGCGGTATTCCTTTTCTTCGGCGAACCCGACACGCTTGGTTTTGTACCCGGCTCTGGACATAAGCCTTGGCAGCGTGTTCTCGTCATGGACCAGATGGGCAATCTCCGCCGAATGGAGATACTTTCCGGTTAGAAGGGACGCCCGGCTTGGAATACAGACAGTTCCGGTAGAAAAATGCGATGCAAAGGAAACTCCCTCGGAGGCCATTTGATCCACAGAAGGCGTGATCGCTCCCGGTGCGCCGGTAAATCCAAACTGGCGCCCGGCGTCATGAAAAATAAGGGAGATAATTCGCTTAGGTCGATTCATGTCATTTCACCTCTATAGCGTATTTTACTGGAAATATCAAACGAACCGCCGGAGCTATTCCAGCGGTTCATATTGAGGGTCATAAAGTTGCAACAATTACTCGTTGTCGGCAGCTTCAGAGGCAGCTTCGGATACATCCGCCACTTTATCTTCGACAGCTTCCACCGCGTCTTCGACCACGTCTTCCGCATCGTCTACGATATCTTCCAAAACATCTTCGGCATCGTCGAGATAATCTTCATAATCGTCGTCGCCGCAGCCGCAGCCGCATTCGCCGTCAATATAGCAATCTTCTTCACGCTCTTTCTGCTTTCTCTGGAAGTATAGAACGGCATAAACTGTGCCGACGATGGCCGCAGCCCCCAGTACAATGGCGCCAATAATAGATAAAGCTTTTTTCATGGATCTTCCTCCTCATTTGCATTTTTCAAACACATTTGTTTACACTTCTTTTCCCATATCATACTGTAGTCTTTCCAGAATGTCAAGGCTTCATAAGACAAAAAATGCCAACTTATGGAAAGAACGAACCTTATAAAAAATTAAGAGGATATGGTTTCGTTAAATCCACAGCATTTTTTATATTTTTTTCCGCTGCCGCAGGGACAGGGCTCATTTCGTCCGATTTTAGTCGATTTGCGAACTACGGGCTTTTTCGGCGTGTCTTCATCGCTTACATTGGTGGAAGTGGGCGTGGCAACGGCCTTGCGCACCATGGTATTTTGGTTTTGCAGCCGGGCAGTCAAAAGGAAACGAACGGTGGCTTCGTGGATGGAGGCGATCATCTCCTCAAACATATCGAAGCCTTCTTTTTTATACGCCTGCACCGGATCCGTCTGCCCATAGGCACGCAGACCGATTCCCTGCCGAAGCTCGTGCATGGCGTCGATATGGTCCATCCAGCGGCTGTCAACGGCGCGAAGCAGTGCCACACGCTCCAGCTCGCGCATTTGCTCTGCGCCAAAGGCGGCTTCCTGAGCGGCGTAGCGTTCCTCCGCGGCGGCAAGCAGCGTTTGGGTTGCGTCTTCCATGGTGAAATTCTCCGGGTTTTGCAAAATAGGAGAAAGGCCTGCTTCCGGGATTCCAAGGCTCATAAACTTCTCTTTAAGCATATCCACCTGCATAGCATCCGGCGTTTGGCTGTCTCCGTAGATGCCTGCCACGGTGTTTTCAATATAAGAGCGCAGAATCTTCTGCATATCTTCCGATATATCGCTGCCGGTTAAAACGCTGCTTCTCTGTTCGTAGATAATCTTGCGCTGGAGATTCATAACGTCGTCGTATTCCAAAACGTGTTTCCGGGTTTGGAAGTTGCGGCTTTCCAGCCGTTTCTGCGCAGATTCAATGGCGTTGGTCAGCATTTTGGCATCAATGGGCGTGTTTTCGTCGACACCGAGATTTTCCATCATGTCGGAAATGCGCTCGCTTCCAAACAGGCGCATAAGATCATCTTCCAAGGAGATGAAGAAGCGGCTTTCGCCGGGGTCGCCTTGACGGCCGCTTCGGCCGCGAAGCTGGTTGTCAATGCGGCGGCTTTCGTGCCGTTCCGTACCGACAATAAACAGGCCGCCGGCGGCGATGACCTCTTCTTTTTCGGCATCCGTCTGTTTTTTGTATTCCGCATACAGCTCTTTGTAGCGGCGGCGGGCGTTGAGAATTTCCTCGTTGTCCGTGGCGGTCAGGCTGGACGCCTCGTAGAGAAGCTCATCGGGTACGCCTTCTTTGGCAAGCTGCTGCTTGGCCATATGCTCGGGGTTGCCGCCTAGGCGAATATCTGTACCTCGGCCGGCCATGTTGGTGGCGATGGTAACAGCGCCCTTGCGGCCGGCGGAAGCGACGATATTGGCTTCCTTCTCATGGTGCTTGGCGTTCAGTACCGTGTGGGGAATGCCTTGCTTTTTGAGAATGGCCGAAATTTGCTCACTCTTTTCAATGGAAACCGTACCGACCAGCACAGGCTGGCCTTTTTGGTGACATTCGACGATCTGGTTGATGACGGCGTTTAATTTGCCGCGCTCGGTTCGAAAGACGAGATCGGAATGATCCTTCCGAATCATGGGCAGGTTGGTGGGAATCTCAATGACGTCAAGGCCGTAGATGGCCTTGAATTCCGCTTCCTCCGTCATGGCCGTACCGGTCATGCCAGCCAGCTTTTGATACAGGCGGAAGTAGTTCTGGAAGGTAATCGTGGCCAGCGTTTTGCTTTCTCGCTCCACCTTCACACGTTCTTTGGCTTCAATGGCCTGATGGAG
>DUUG01000109.1 GCA_012841675.1 Clostridiales bacterium | reverse complement strand
CGGCCCAAAGTAACCACGTTGAGAACAAGCTCCATATCCTTTTCCAGTTGGCTGTCCATGAAGCTTTCGTCTGCAACGGGGAAATCGCAGAGGTGCACGCTTTCGGGAGCGTTTTGGTCCAAATCTCGCACAAGAGTCTGGTAAATGGACTCTGCCAAGAAAGGCACAAAGGGTGCGGCCAGCTTGGCAACCGTCACAAGCACGGTGTACAGGGTCATAAAGGCGTTCTTCTTGTCCTGGGTCATTTCAGGGCCCCAGTAGCGTTCGCGTCCGCGGCGGACGTACCAGTTGGACAGATCGTCTACGAAGGCGGCCAAAGCACGGGCGCTTTCGGTGATCTGGTATTGCTCCAGACCTTTGTCCATGGTGGCAATAAGCGTGTGCAGCTTGGATAAGATCCAGCGGTCCATAACAGAGAGGGACGCTTTATCAAGCGTATGGGCCGTGGCATCGAATTTATCGATATTGGCATACAAGACGTAGAAGGAAAGGGTGTTCCAGAGGGTTCCCATGAATTTTCTCTGGCTTTCGCTGACGGCTTCTTCATAGAACCGGCTGGGCATCCAGAGAGCGCTGCCCGTAAAGAAGTACCAGCGGACAGCATCGGCGCCCTGCTTGTTAATAACCGTAAACGGATCCACCACATTGCCCTTGTGCTTCGACATCTTCACGCCGTTTTTATCGTTGACATGCCCCAAAACAATGCAGTTTTCAAAGGCAGGTTTCTCAAAAAGCAGCGTCGAAATGGCCAGCAGGGTATAGAACCAGCCGCGGGTTTGGTCAATGGCTTCGCTGATAAACTGGGCAGGATAGTTTTCCTCGAAAATTTCCTTATTTTCAAAAGGATAATGCCATTGGGCAAAAGGCATAGAGCCGCTGTCAAACCAGCAGTCAATGACATCCGGCGTCCGATGCATATCTTTGCCGCAGCAATCGCAGGTAATGGTAATTTGGTCTACATAGGGCTTGTGAAGCTCGATATCCTCCGGCACATTGCGACCCTTTTCCTTCAGCTCGGCAATGCTTCCGATGGTGTGGAAGTGGCCGCATTCGCACTCCCAGATGGGCAGAGGCGTTCCCCAGTACCTGGCACGGCTTAAGCCCCAGTCGACTACGTTTTCTAAGAAGTTGCCCATGCGTCCATCCTTGATGTTTTCGGGCATCCAGTTGATGGAAGCATTATTGGCAAGCAGTTTCTCCTTAACCGACGTCATGCGGATAAACCACGTATCCAATGCGTAGTAGAGCAGCGGTGTGTCGCAGCGCCAGCAGAAGGGGTAGGAGTGGGTATAGGGAACCGCGGTGAATAAAAGCCCGCGGGATTTCAAATCGGCAATGATCTCCGGGTCGCAGTCTTTGCAGAAGCGGCCAGCCCAAGGGGTGGCTTCGGGGGTGAAGTTGCCGCGGGCATCCACCAACTGCACAAAGGGCAGGTTGTTTTCCCGGCCGACTTGCGCGTCATCTTCGCCGAATGCCGGGGCGATATGCACAATACCGCTACCGTCGGTCAGGGTTACAAAGTCGCCGGTGACAACAAACCATGCGTTTTCTTCGGAAACGAAGTTAAATAATGGCTCATACTGTAGGCCGGCAAGGTCTGCGCCCTTTTTCTCCGAAAGAATTTCATAGGTGTCAAGCAGAGAATCGGCCAAAGTTTTAGCGAGAATCAGAACCTCGCCGTTTTCGGTTTTGGCCTCTACATAATCTTCCTTGGGGTTGACCGCAAGCGCCACGTTGGACGGCAGCGTCCACGGAGTCGTGGTCCAGGCAAGGAAAAAGCGGTTTTCTTCGCCCAAAACGCGGAATTTCACATAGGCCGAGGTTTCGGTAACATCCGCATACCCCTGAGCCACCTCGTGACTGGAAAGAGAGGTGCCGCAGCGAGGGCAGTAGGGAACAATCTTATGCCCCTTGTAGAGCAAATTCTGGTCGCTGATTTTCTTCAGTGCCCACCAGACCGATTCAATATAGTCGTTATGGTAAGTGACATACGGGTGATCCATGTCGCACCAGTAGGCAACCAGATCGCTCATTTCACGCCATTCTTTCGTATATTTCCAAACGCTTTCCTTGCACTTTTCGTTGAAAGCGGCAACGCCATACTTCTCAATGTCTTTTTTGCCGTCCAGCCCCAAAAGTTTTTCCACTTCCAGCTCCACAGGCAGACCATGGGTGTCCCAGCCGGCTTTGCGCAGGACTTTTTTCCCTTTCATGGTCTGATAGCGGGGAATAATATCTTTTACGGCACGGGTGATAACGTGTCCGATGTGGGGCTTGCCGTTGGCCGTGGGCGGGCCGTCATAAAAGGTAAAAATAGGGGCGCCCTCTCTATTTTCTATGCTTTTTTCAAAAATTCTGTTTTCCTTCCAAAAAGCGCTTATTTCTTTTTCACGTGCCACAAAGTTAAGGTCGGGGGAAACTGGCTTGTGCATGAAATTCTCCTCCTTGTATAAATAAAAAAGGCTTTTCATCCCCAAAAAAGGGACGAAAAGCCGATGCTTTCCGCGGTACCACCCGGTTTGATTTTTGACAAACAAAAATCCACTTTTTGTTCTGTAACGGGAACAGCCCGGATCGGCCTAACAGCGTAGTTTCAACGTAGTATCAACGCAGTTGTTGTAGTTTCAACGCAGTTGATACTACTATGCTCAGCCGGTCTGCTCAGGGGTGATCCTTCGCGGCTTTTGCTTCCGCGACCCTTCCACCATTCCGGCCGCTCGCTGTTGAGAAAAGTCCGTTACTCGTCCCCGTCATCGCATGATTTGCTATTTTTTATAGTATATTCCGATTTTTGTTGTTTGTCAAGAGATTTTGTAACGGTTATCTATTTTCTTAGCCTTCGCCTCGGAGAAGATTTTCCGCGTAATCCTGCAATGCGTCAAACGTTTTTACATTATTGCCCCGGGAACGAATGTGTTCGCGCACATAATCAGGCAATTCGTCAAAAAATGCCCTTGCTCCGGGGTTGGTAATTAACAGAGTTTCCAGATTATGGGATTTTTTTGCCATATAATATCACCTCCTAAATAGGATTTACAAAATGAGGAGAAATATACGTCTTTTGGCACTCTGTCGAACATTGCAAAATAAAGACCATTGTGGTATAATATAAGAGGTAAACAAGCTTATATTGCAGTTTATAGACGTTTTTTGTGTTCCCCATGCGTTTTATGCGTGCCGACAGCCTGATTGGGATATAATGTAGGCTGTAAATTAAAGTTTCCACCGCCCCTAAATATGTAATGGGGGTCGTACAGGAGGAGAATGAAAATGTTTCGAATTACCGAACGAAAAGAACTTAACCCGTCCGTTACGCTCCTGAAAATCCATGCACCTCTAATTGCAAGGAAGGCACAGCCCGGGCAATTTATCATTCTTCGGGTGGATGAGGAAGGCGAACGCGTTCCTTTTACCATTGCCGACTACGATTCGAACGAAGGCACGATTACCATCATTTTCCAGGTTGTCGGTTCTTCCACGGAGAAGCTAAATGCGCTGCGTCCGGGCGAATTTATCGCGGATTTTGTCGGCCCTTTGGGAAAACCGTCTGAACTGGAAGGGCTTAAAAAAGTAGCTGTGGTGGGCGGCGGCGTTGGTTGCGCCATTGCGTATCCCGTAGCGAAAAAGTTGCATGAGTTGGGTGCCGAGGTTCACTCGATTATTGGTTTTAGGTCCAAAGACCTTGTTATTTTAGAGGACGAGTTTAAAAACGTGTCCGATATAGCAAAAATTATGACCGACGACGGTTCCTATGGAGAAAAGGGTCTGGTAACAGACGCTTTAAAGGCCCTCATTGAATCCGGCAACGAGTATGATGAGGTTATCGCCATTGGCCCTGTTGTCATGATGAAATTTGTCAGTCTTTTAACGAAAACATACGGTATTAAGACAGTGGTCAGCATGAACCCCATTATGATTGATGGAACGGGCATGTGCGGCGGTTGCCGATTGACCGTAGGCGGGAAGACAGTGTTTGCCTGTGTGGACGGCCCGGAATTCGACGGACATGAAGTGGATTTCGACGAAGCCATCCAGAGAGGGCAAATGTACCGCGATTTTGAGCGGCGTTCCCGTGAAGAAACATGCCGTATCCTAGAAGGAGGCGAAAGCAATGCCTAACATGTCCCCTAAGAAAAATGAAATGCCTGTCCAGCTGCCGGAAGAGCGTCGGCATAATTTTGACGAGGTCGCCCTTGGCTATACGGAGGAGCAGGCCATCAATGAAGCCGACCGCTGCCTGCAGTGTAAGCATAAGCCCTGCGTTAAGGGATGCCCTGTGCATATTAACATTCCCGGTTTTATTCTTGCCATCAAGAATCAGGATTATAAAAAAGCGTATGAGATTTTAACGGCATCCAGCTCCTTGCCTGCCGTTTGCGGCCGTGTCTGTCCGCAGGAAAGCCAGTGTGAGGCGCTTTGCGTTCGCGGCATCAAGGGAGAAAGTGTTGGCATCGGCCGGCTAGAGCGGTTTGCAGCGGATTGGTATCTGAAAAACGCAGAGGAGCAAGTGGAAAAACCCGAGCCGAACGGCCATAAAGTCGCTATTATCGGCGCCGGGCCGGCAGGGCTTACCTGCGCCGGCGATCTGGCACGGCTTGGCTATGATGTAACCATTTTTGAGGCATTGCATGTGGCCGGCGGTGTTTTGGTGTACGGTATTCCTGAGTTCCGTCTGCCCAAAAAAATTGTCCGCAAGGAAATTGAGGTGCTTCAAAAGCTCGGCGTTAAGTTGAGAACGAATATGGTCATCGGCCAGGTTTTGTCCATTGATGAGCTTTTAGAGGAAGGGTTTGAGGCCATATTTATTGGCTCCGGCGCCGGTTTGCCGCGCTTTATGAATATCCCTGGCGAAAACGCCAGTGGTGTGTATTCGGCCAATGAGTTCTTAACTCGAATTAACCTTATGAAAGCCTACCGAGAAGAAAGCGACACACCGATTAAGCATTCTCGGAAGCTTGCGGTCGTCGGCGGCGGCAACGTTGCCATGGATGCGGCACGATGCGCTTTGCGCCTGGGCGCAGAAGAGGTTTACATTGTATACCGCCGTTCGGAGGCGGAAATGCCCGCCCGATTGGAAGAAGTGCACCATGCCAAGGAAGAGGGAGTTATTTTCAAAACCCTCACAAACCCCGTCGAGATTCTCACCAACGAGCAAGGCCACGTTTCCGGCATGAAGTGTGTTGAGATGGAGCTTGGCGAGCCGGATGAGTCGGGCCGCCGCCGTCCAATTGCTAAGCCCAATTCCGAATTTGTGCTGGATGTGGACACGGTCGTTATAGCCGTAGGCACATCGCCCAACCCGTTGCTTAGAAATACAACGGAAGGGTTGGAAACGAACAAATACGGCTGCCTCATCGTCAACGAAGAGGGTCTCACGTCCAGAGACGGTGTGTATGCGGGCGGTGACGCTGTAACAGGAGCTGCAACGGTTATTCTGGCTATGGGAGCTGGTAAAACCGCCGCTGCGTCTATGCATAAATATATACAGGAAAAGCGTAAGAAAGCGTAAACCGTATATATTTTATTTTGTAAAAAATTAAGCTAGAGCCTGTTATGCCCTCATTTTGGGTCAGACGGGCTCTATCTTTTGTCGTTCTTTGTCGAAATTCCTGAATTTGCTTGAATCAGTAGGAAGAATATAGTATAATAGGAATAAGAAACGCGTTTGGAAGTCCTATGGGGGTCCAAACGCGTTCGTGTAAGATTGTTTTTGGCACATACGGTCAGTAAAGGGGGGCGTATTTTTATGTATTCTATCGGGGATAAGGTTGTTCATCCCAAGCACGGCGCCGGGAGGATTGCAGACATCATCCGACGGCTTGACGATAGTCACGAAGAGGTTCTATATTACGTTTTTGAGATGACGGTTTGCAGTATGCGGGTGAT
>DUUG01000108.1 GCA_012841675.1 Clostridiales bacterium | reverse complement strand
GGCCGGAAATCTCCCGGCCCTCCCCGTGTTCGGGGGCGGCGGCCACGACCTCGCCGTGCACAGCGTCACCGCCTAAAGCGGTTACTGTGTTATCCATTTCCATCTAAACCCATTCCTTTCTGCACTAATTCTTTCTTGCGTTTATTCAGTATCATGCGGAACAGCGCCTTTGGCGCAATGGAATGGGCCGGCAATGCCTCCACATATTCCTCAAACGTGATATATCCCGCATTCCGGGCCGCCTCCACCGCCTGCTCCGTGGCATACCGGGAATACGGTGTCGCCGCTGTGGCATCCACGCGAACGGAAAGCTCCAACTGCCGAAGCGCTGTCGCCGGAATGCTCTGCCGCACCATGCGCCCATCCATTTCCTCCGTAAGCCAAAGCTCCTTCCGCTCATACGCACACCAAATTTCCAGCCAAATCAAGGCAATATCCTCAATGGTCTGCTTAAACGCGGCAATATGCTCGTTAATGGGAATGCTCGCCTGATCCTGCACGGCCAAAATGGCCGCCCCCGACGCCCGTTCCGGATTCACCATGCCAAGCACCGCATCCCCCGTACCGGCCAATTCCCTTGTCGTGCCTAGCAAATCCGCCGAAAGCAATGCCGCCTCCTGGGACATGGGCGCCGGCGCAATATACGAAAACAGATCCTGCACCCGTTGCACATTTCCGCCCCGAAGCCGGATAGCTTTCCCCACCTTATCAATATCCGCCGGGTTTTCGATCATGTTTTCCACATACACAGGCTTGGCAAACGCGTTCAATTTGGCCGAAATCAGCCGTCTAACCAACAAACGGTTCGCCTCAATCTGGTTTTGCACCAGCGGCTGTACCTCGCCCACACCCCGGGCGCTGTTTTTCCTCGGCATCCAGACAAAGGAAACCAAAGGATACCGCTTCAACCCCGTCAAAACCGTGTCCGTCTGATACACCACATCCTTCGTCGACCGCTTAATATGTACAAACCCGTCCGCTCCCCGATACAAATACAAAAGGCAGCCGCATTTGCCGCCGCCTTCCTCTGTGGGATCCACTTCCTCCGTATCCCCCACCACCGTGGAAAGAGACGAATCCGGCACAATAAGCGCAATTTCCTCCGCCGTAAGCCCGTTTCGCTTCGCCTCCGCCCGCACATCGTCTACCAACCGCCGCTCGTAGATGATAATATACGGCTGTTTTTGCAAATCCGGCTGCTGCTCATCCCCCAAATACACCGCCGTGTTGTCCAGAATCTGACAATCCAAATTCGAGTTGTAGAAATACAAAAAGCTCTCGCCCGCAATGCAAGCATCCCGCACCGCTTTCCAAAGCAGAGAATCCAGCTTCTGCCGCTCCCACCGCTGCCGTGCATACCGGTTCAAAGCATCGCAAATGGCCATGGCTCCCGGCCGAATCGTGTCCAAAGGGGAAAAGAAAATCTGAATATTCTGCATGGCCACCATAGCCGTTTTATACTCCACAATAGGCTGAATAAAGTTGTAAACGGGCAGCTTTTCGCCCCCCTCCAGCCCATACCACTGATCCCCCTCATACATGCGATAGGCCTGCGCCGTGCTTTCATACAAATCCTTCCGATGATGATGGGTCACACCCTTTTCATACTTTTTCCAAATAACCTGCGCTTCCGCCACCCGCTTGTCCGCCGCGCTCATACTTCCTTCCCCCCGTCATACCGCTCCACCGCATCCAGCATGTGAAACAGCGTATTTTCCTCCTTTTGCCTTGCGCCCGCTCCGGCCCAAGGCTGACCGGGAAACGCCGAGTGGAACGGCGCTGAAAATGAGCCTTGCGCTTTTCCCTGAAAGCGCCGCTTTTTCCCTTTCCACAAAGCCTCCACGCCTGCAAAAGCGGCCCCGCCCAAAAATCCAAGCAGCGCCGAAATCCATGGCACAAATTCCTGCATATAAATTTCTCCTTTCAAATAACGCGCACTTTCCCTCCGAACCCCACCGCCGGATACAAAGGCTCTCCATCCTCATACGAATAACCCGGCCTTTTCCGCCGCCGATAACTGCAAAATCCCCGCAAAGCATCCGGCCCATGGGTCAGTTCATGGGGTTCGTTTGCCACATCGTTGGGATTCTTCTCATCATGCCGAAGCAATGGCAAACACCGGATCAGATTTTTACAGCACGGAAACATCCGTAGCGCGGCCGTTTTCTCCCCCGCTTCCGATACGGAAACCTTCAACTCCTCCTTCACAGCCAGCCATCCGTCCACCCGGTTGTTGCCCGTCTGGGTCAGTAAAAG
>DUUG01000001.1 GCA_012841675.1 Clostridiales bacterium | reverse complement strand
TCGTTTTCATATACACCCAAAAGCAGCGCGCTAATGCCGCTTGCTTTTTTTCCTGTCCTTGTGTAGCCGCCGATGACAAATGCCTGCCGGCGAAGGCATTTTATTTTGATCCAATCGCCGTTGCGAAGGCCCCGATAGGGGGAATGGGATTTTTTGCCGATAATCCCCTCCATGCCCAGCTGGCAGGCCGCGGCAAAGCTTTCACCCCCGTTTCCCTTTGTATGCCGGCTGTAATAGAGGTTTTGCGGCGCGTTGGCCATGAGAGTTTCTAAAAGCGCCTTGCGCTCTATTAGAGGGCGGTTTCGCAGGTCCTCGCCGTTATAGGCCAAAAGGTCAAAGAGAATATAGGTGAGGTTTTTGCCTTTTCGGTTCCGAAGATAATTCTGAAGGGCTTGAAAATCGGTTTTGCCTTGCTCGTCTGTTACCACCATTTCCCCGTCTACAACCATGGCCTGCCCCGCGGCCCAATCGCTTAGGCTTTCGGCCATAAGCGGAAAGCGGCTGGTAAAATCGTGGTTGTTTCGGGTCATAAGTCGCGCGCCGCCGGCCTCTATAAACGCCATCATCCGATACCCGTCGTATTTTAGCTCGTAAAGCCAGTCTTGTCCCTCAGGGGCTTTGGTAACGAGCTTGGCAAGCTGCGGCTCGGCCTGCTGAAAGGGGTTTCGGGTTATTTTTTCGCCCTCCCCCTTTTCAATTTCCTCCATGGTGCGTCCCGTGCGGATGCTGGTTGTAAAGGCGGATATGCCGTCGTCTTGTTTCACATACGAGTCTTTTTCCTTAAGCAAAAGCCAGTTTTTATCCGGCTCATTCTCTTTGGGCTTCATACGAATCAGCGCCCATTTTCCCCTAAGCCGCTTTCCGTACAGGGTAAATTTCAATGCCCCTGCGCGAAGCCCTTCCGCAACATCCCCGTAAGGCTCCCAATACCCCTCATCCCAAAGCATGACGGTGCCGCCGCCGTATTCCCCCTTGGGAATCGTACCCTCAAAGTGCCTGTATTCCAGGGGATGATCCTCCACCATGACGGCAAGCCGCTTGTCTTTGGGATGATAAGACGGCCCCTTGGGCACGGCCCAGCTTAAAAGGGCGCCGTCCCATTCCAGCCGGAGGTCAAAATGATCCCTGCGGGCCAGATGGTGTTGGACAACAAAACGAAGGCCGCTTTCCGGCGCTTCCTTGTGCCCTTCCGGCTCCGGTGTTACGGCAAAATTTCGTTTTTGGTTATATTCCAACAGCTTTTCTGCCATTTATGCCGATTCCTTCTCCTTTTCCGCCTTTTCCACGCTGGATTTCAGGGCCTCCATCAAATCTATAACCTTGCTGGGGCCTTCCGATTGGGGTGCTACGACTTCCTTGCCGGCAATCTTCGTTTCGATAAGTTCGCGAAGCTTTTCCTGATACTCGTCCTTGTATTGGGCGGGGTCGAAGGGCGTGTCCATGGCGTTAATAAGCGTTTTGGCAAGAGTCAGCTCCTGCTCAGAAACTTCGGGCTTCGAATAGGGCTTTTCTAAGGCCTTGATATCGTCTGCGTAGAACATAGTGGAAATCAAAACGCCGTCTTCCCTGGGGATAATCGCCATAAGCGTATCCTTGGTGCCAAACACCGTTTTGCCGATGGCGATTTTCTGCTCGGCCATCAAAGCGGCGCGGAGCAGCTCAAAGGCCTTTTCGCCGCCGGGCTGAGGGATGGCCTGATACGTTCTGTCGTAGTAGACAGGTGAAATTTGATTTAGCTGGGCAAAATGCAGAATTTGAATGGATTTATCCTTTTCCGTTTTGATTTTTTCAATTTCTTCGTCGGTAATCACGACGTATTTGTCGTCGTCGTAGGCATAGCCCTTCACAATGTCACTAGACTGTATCTCCTGGCCGCAATGGGCGCAGGTTTTTTTGTACCGAATGCGGCTATGGTCGTCCTTGTGCAGCTGATTAAAGCGAATATCGTTGTCCTGGGTGGCCGTGTACATGTTAATCGGGATGGCCACCATCCCAAAAGCAATGACCGATTTGCGTGAAATCATAGAAAACACCTCCGGTTTTAGTGTTTCCAAATGGCAGACAACTATCCGCCAAGGAAAGGTGCCGTCCGCTTTCTGTATGATTTACTCTGTTTTACATAGAATAACGGCGAACAAGGATTTCAGAATAGGTGATACAGTGGATTTTTTATATGTGTGCCTTACCAGCGTATTTTCGTATATTGTGCTTTTTGTGCTGACCAAGCTCATGGGAAACAAGCAAATATCCCAGCTTGACTCCTTTGATTATATTACCGGCATTACCATCGGGTCCATAGCTGCCGAGTTTGCAACGGACTTGGAAGCCCCATGGAAGCCGTTTCTTGCCATGGTGATTTACGCTATCGCCACGTTGTTACTTGGTTACGTTTCTCGAAAAATGCCAAGAGCGCGGAAATATTTAAACGGAACTTTTTTGATTTTGATGGATAAGGGAAAACTCAACCGGGCGAACTTGAAAAAGGCAAAGCTTGAACTCAACGAGTTTCTGGTCATGTGCCGGGAACAAGGGTATTTTGACCTGCAAAGTATCGAAACGGCCATATTTGAAGCCAACGGCACGCTTTCGATTCTGCCTTCCAGTGTATACCGCCCTGCCACACCGCAGGATTTGAACCTGTCGCCGACGCAGGAAACCTTGTTCACGGAGGTCATTATGGACGGGCGCATATTGGAAGGAAATCTAAAAAAACTAGGTTTAGATCATATTTGGCTTATAAAACAATTGCAAAAGCAAGGCATCGACTCTCAAAAAGACGTGTTTTTAGGCATTTGCGACAAAAACAAAAACATACAGTTTTATAAAAACGAATAAATCCTGCCGAAACCGGCAGGATTTTTAGCTTAAGAAATATACAAAATCGGCATGGTTCCCAAACTTTTTGCCAGTTTTTCGCGCAAAAACTCCTCCGCTTCCCTGCGCACTTCGTTTCGATAGGTGTACCTTCCCCGCCCGCGTCCGGTCATGGTTTCCCGGTCGAAAAGCGAAATAGCGCCGGGAAAGGCCTCCTTGTTGATGGCTTTGTGGATATAGCTGTACGTCATTAAAATAATCTCTAAAAAGCTGTTTTGCTTGATTT
>DUUG01000107.1 GCA_012841675.1 Clostridiales bacterium | reverse complement strand
TGGTACCGACCATGCCGAAGGCCGGACAGTATGCCGCCATGGTATCAAACATTTGGATTTCCGTCATCCGATTCTGTTCTTCGATATCAATATCGTTTTCCAGAATAGAGCTGATTTTTTCCGCGTCGGTGCCGTCTACGACCATTAAAATACTTCTTTTCAGAAACGGATTGGTGTTCTGCTGTTCCGTTACGAGCCTTTCCAGGCTTAACAGTCCGCTTTGCCGGGCGTTCTGCGAGTAAAAATGCAGAAGATTGGCCGTTTGGCGGATGGTGCTTTTCGGTTTTATCAGAATCGAAAGAATCAAACCGGGCATTTTGATCAGTTGGGGGAGTCCGTAGCTGACACAAATGGCTCCGATGGAGCCGCCTAGCGTAATGAGCATGGCGCTAAACATCCACAGGGAAGACAAGGACCCCCCGTCGATGGCATAGCCGACTGCAATGCTTCCGATACCGAATATGAGACCAAATAAACTTGCAAAATCCATTGATACATCTCCCGTGACTTAGTTTCGGGTTAGCCCCGGATATTTCCTAGATGCATTCCCTTGTTCCCGCCCTGCAATCCATAGCCGTCTTGCATTTTCTTGTGGGCGCGAACCTCCTGCAGCCGGGCTAAAGATTTGTCCCGTAAAGACTTGGCCGCAGCCAAAAGCCTCTGATCCATGGCCAGACAAGACTGTATTAGCCCGCTGTCTTCCATTTGAGCCGGAAAAGACGGATACCGACCCAGTTCGTCCAGAATTTCCTGCCTAAGCTCGAGCTTTTCCAACAAACCGTCAACATCCTCCTCGTCGATACAGGCAAGCGCGCCGGCGCAGACGGAGGAAAGGGCAAGCAGAAGCTCTTTCGGATCCTTCTGCGGAGGGGCTGTGTGCTTCCGGACGGGTGCATTCATAGTAAATCTCCTTACCGGGACGTTCTGGCAGCGGCGTTGGTCTGCTCCCACATTTCTCCGAAGTTGCGCGTCATTTTTAATACCTGTTCTAAAATGGCAGAGTCTTTTTTCAGGTTTGCCTCGGTTAAGCGATCCTGCGCATACTCGTAGAGGGAAAACAGATTCTCGGAAACTTCATATCTTAGGTCTAAGCTGTCAGACAGATAGGCGTAGATGTTCTTGGCCTTTACAATGGCGTTGTGGGCGCCGTTTATATCCTTTTTTTCAATGCATTGGATGGCTTTCGCAATCTGGGCGGATGCATGCCGAAACAAGAGGACGATTTGCTCGCCCGGCGTCATGGATGCAACCGATTGTGCCATATAGTTTTTATAACTAGCCGGTGTTGCCATGTTATGTCCTCCCATTAATACGTATTTCCATTGTTTCCAAACAAGTTGGCAATATAAGCGCTTTGGGAATTAAGCCTTGCTAAAGCGCTTTCCATGGCTGTAAACTGCTTCCAGTAACGGTCTTCCTCGGCTTCCATTTTTGCTTCTAAACGGGCAATTTTCTCATCCATTGCTTTAATGCGCAAAGCATAGTCTGAGTTGCTGTCGTAGGTGGAATCGGCGCCGCCGACCAAAAGAATCAGCGAGCCTTTCTTTCCGATATTGCTTAAGTTTTTGTTTAACAGATCGGACAAACGGTTTAATACGCCGTTTTCCGAAAACCGCTTCTGCTGCTGCTCTGTGGGAGCGTACAAAGAAAAGGAAGATGCGCTTTCCTTTGTCAACAGGTGAATGACTTTGTCGGCATCGCGGTTTAGGGCTTCCATCAGCTTCGTGCGGTCAAGCTGCAGACGGCCTTTGTCCTTGTAGCTGCCGGTGGATATGCCGATTTGATCCAAACCGCCCAGTTCGTCAATGGCCGTGTAGAAAACGCTGCGAAGCTCGTTTTCGATGGCGGTCAGGTATGGATCGCTTCTTAAAATGCCGCTTCTGGCTTTTTCCGTCCAAAGCTTTGCCTCTTCGTCTGAAAGATGCTTTCTTTCGTCCTCCGTCAGAGGTTTATAATCTTTGTAAACCTTTTCGGAGGTAAGTTTTGTAATCATTCCCAAAAGCTCGTTGTAATCATTTATAAAGTTTGCGACTTTATCGGCAATTCCATTCAGGTCGTGCTCTAGGCTTACCTGAATGTTTTCCTGGGTCGGTCCCTCGGCTTTGCCTAAAAGGCGAACCACTGTGCCGTCAATATCAAAAGAATTGGTGGAGCGCTTTAACGTAAGCTCTTCTCCGTCTTGGGTGCGGATATGCATTTCGGCGTCCGTTCCGGCGCGATACGTTCCCTCGCCAAACAAAGTGGACATAAGCGATCCGGAAACGTCCTCGACGGAAATGGAAGCGCCGGCCCCCGTTTCCTTGGATGTCAGCGTAAATTTGTCGGTCAAGCTGGAATACGTAATCGTCACGCCTGCGTTGCTCTTGTTGATTTCGTTCATAATGCGGCTTAAGGTAGCACCCTTTTCAAAAAAGAAGGTAATGCCGTTAATGAGAAAAGAAATGGCCGGCTCTCCTTCTGCCTCGGGGTCGCTTATCAGACCAGAGAGGGATACGGGCAAGGACAGATCCGTCCGGTTGGAGGTATAGCCGCTAAAATCCAAAATGCCTGCCGGGCTTTGCTCGGCATTGTCCGGCAGCCGAAGCCCCAGCACACTGTTGTTCTCCGCCCGCAGAGTCAAGATGTTGTCTTCTGCGCTTACGGTGATTTTGCCTTCGCCAAACGCATTGGCCAACAGGGAAGAAAGGGTGTCCTTTGTTTCCTGCACCGTTTGGGGGGCTTCGGAAAACTGGATGGTCTTGCTGACGCCGTCTAAGGTAATAGTCAGGCTTTTTCCGGCCAAATCCGCCAGAGCCTCTTCCTGCACGGTTAGAGACGGGTCGGCACTGGCTCTGTTCCCGGAAAGAGTCGCCGCCTCGGCCAGGGAGACAATGTCCCGGATTACAAAGGAACCGCCGGAAGATCTTTCCGAAGGTGTAACCGAAATGTACGGCGAGGAATAGCCGGCGCTTGGAGTTTTCAAAGAGCTTGCCAGACCGCTGGACGCATTCGTATATTTCTTTTGAAAATCACTCAGCTTGGAGATAACACTTTTATACGTTTCCTGTTTCCATTCCAGGATGACTTTCTGTTGTTTTGCTTGATTGACTTTCGCTTTGCTTGCGCTTAGCATCTCCGACACAAGTTGCTCGGTGTCAAGACCAGAAGCAAGTCCGGTGATTCGGTAGGCTGAAGATATGCTCATTTCCAGTCCACCATCCTTTCATGAGTGGGTAGAAACACAACCGATTGTGCATTTCGTTCAAAATTATTACTCTCAAGCACTATATCGGCAGGCATATCCGTAAGTTTAGCAGGAAAACAAACAAAGACCTTCTTGTCACTAAGAAGGTCAATATATATATTTCGACAGCAATCGAAAAAATTTTACTCTTTTCTAGAAAAAATTTTGTTTTACCTATTGACATACTCTACATTGACTGCTAAAATATGGATAAATAAAAATATATCAAAAAAATATATCAAATAGTATGCGTTAAAAATCTAAACCGATAATGGCAAACCCGTCGAAAGGCGGCGACGCAAAGCTATAGGGCCTGAAATGGCAGCCAGCTACCGAAGGTAGATTTTTTGTTTCTCAAAAAATCTTACCAAAACGGGAAGCCGCCGTATTTTTTACGGCGTTAGAGTTTGATAGTCTGTAAAGGCTATCGGCGCGCGTTGGTAAGATTTATTTTTTTAGTTAGTTAAGAATGACTAATTTGTAATCTACGAGTCACTTTTGTCAGAAGGAGAGAAATTATGTACGGGTTGAGTTCGGATGTGGGAATTGCCCTATTGCAGAAAAGCCTGGACGCGGTCTGGTTCCGGCAGACAGTGACGCTCAACAATATCGCCAATAACGATACGCCCGGATATAAGAGCAAATCTGTTGAGTTTTCCGGCCTGCTGAAATCGGCACTTACGAAAAAGGGGGATAACAAGGAAGAGCTCCTTAATGCCCTGTCGGACGTTCGGCCTAAAATGGTGGAAAACAAAACCACCTCTGCTCGGGCAGACGGGAACAATGTGGATCTGGATGCGGAGAATGTTGCCTTGGCAAAGGAACAGATCCAGTACCAGTATTTGACGGCTTCGCTGTCGTCGCATATCAGCCGATTGCGGCATGTTATCAACGAAGGCAAAGGATAAGCGGCGGTAAACTCATCTTGCAAAGAACGGAAGGAGAAAGACCATGTCATTTCTAAGTTCCTTGGATATTAGCGGATCTGCGTTGACGGCGCAGAAGTTCCGTATGCGGATTATCGCTCAGAATTTGGCCAATGCGCATACCACGCGGGCGGAAAACGGCGAGCCTTATCGGCGGAAGCTGACCGTGATGGCGCAGCGGGTGGACGGTTTTAAGAAGGAACTGGGCGTTGCATTAGCGGGGGTAGAAATCACCCAAGTGATAGAAGACGGCGACGACTTCAAGGTGGAGTACGACCCCGGTCATCCGGATGCCGATGAGGCAGGCTATGTTCGCCTTCCCAACGTCAACACGCTGGAAGAAATGGTGGACATGATGTCGGCGTCCCGGTCCTATGAGGCCAATGTCACGGCCTTCAACGCCATGAAGCAGCTTGCTTCCACGGCTCTTAACATCGGAAAATAATCTAGCAAAGGGAGATCCCAATGACAGTTTCGGCAGTGCAAGCCACACGGCTTTTAGAGGAAATTCAGCAGGTGCAAGGCCAAAATGCGGCGCATAAGACAAACGGCACAAGCGGCACACAGTTTCAGAATCTGCTGAGCGATCTGATAGAAAATGTGAAAGAAACGGAAAACGCTGTTCGGCAAGATATGGTGAATCTTGCGCTGGGAGAAGCAGACGCGCTTCACAACATACTGATTAACTCTGCCAAGGCCGATCTGGCTGTGCAAACGCTAGTGG
Organism: Clostridiales bacterium; assembly: GCA_012841675.1. Classification (GTDB taxonomy): domain Bacteria; phylum Bacillota; class Clostridia; order Oscillospirales; family QAMX01; genus DUUG01. The sequence continues at coordinate 10,555 of DUUG01000107.1, read as the reverse complement.
CGGTTCGAAACAAGGCGCTGGACGCCTATAATGAGTTGATGCGTATTACGCTCTAACACGGTCCGACGGGAAATTAACAAGTTGAGAGGCATAGCACAGGTATGAGTTTGTCGGTATCGGGGTTCTATAAGAATATTAAGGAATCCTTTCAAAAAACTGGATCCAAAAAAAGAATACTGTTTATCTCGGTTGCCGGTGCCATTGTTGTTGTTGCCATCTTATTGGTTCTCCTTCTGGGGAAAAACAGCTATGCGGTGCTGTACCGAGGGTTGTCCGCCGCGGAAGGAGCCGAAGTAATCGGCATTCTGGACGAGCTTGGCAAGACATATAAGATTGACGTGGATGGAACCATATATGTTCCGGCGGAAGAAGAAGCCTTAATTAAAATGCAGCTTGCGTCGGAAGGGTATCCCAAAAGCACGCTTACTTACGACATATTTACAAGCAGCTCGGCTATTATCACCACGGACTACGAAAAAAGACAGTATCTCATTTTCCAACTGCAAAACCGCTTGCAGGATGCAATTAAAACGCTGGACGGAATTCAAAACGCCATTGTAACTTTAAATGTGGCGGATGACACCTCCTTTGTTTTAAAAAATGAGAAAAACGTTTCGTCCGCCTCTGTAGTGCTGGATATTGTCCCCGGCAAAAAACTGTCGGAGAAGCAGGTTCGCGGCATTGAGTCTTTGGTGGGCAGAAGCGTGTCCGGCTTGGATACGTCCAATGTGGTGATTATCGACGGAAGCGGCGACATTCTGAACGAGGCAAAGGACGAGGAAGGTATAGACGGAACCTCCACCAAGCTGGAATTGGTGGAAAACATCAACCGTCTGTACGAGAACAAGATTATTTCTCTGCTGGAGCCGGTGGTAGGCGATAACGGTGTTAGCGTCGTTGTAAACGTTGTGGTTGACTTCCGCAAGAAAACCAGCGAGGAGGTCATGTATTCGCCTGTTGTCGGCGAGAACGGCATCCCCTACCACCATGAATACGATCATTCCAGCACCAACGGGGGAACCATTCCGGGCGGGGTGCCCGGAACGGAGACCAACTCCGGCACTCCTACTTATCAGGAAGAGGAAGAGGATCCGGATGACGGCGATAAAAGCGCCAACTTTAGCGGTTCCACCGATTACTATGTAAACAAAATGATCGAGACGATCATAGATAACGGCGGCACCATTTCTGATATGACCGTTGCCGTGCTCCTGGATGTGGCAGAGATGCCTGAAAACGTTAAAGAGCAGTATCAGAAGCTTGTGGCTTTCGGAGCAGGCGTTCCTATGGATAAAGTGGCCATTTCCAATGCCGCCTTCTTAAAAGAAGGCACAACGCCCGACCCGATTCTGCCTACCCCTGACCCATGGTCGCTGGCAGAATGGCTGGGAATCGACGAAAAGCTGCTGATTTTAATCGGCATCGGCGCGGCCCTTGTTCTCCTAGTTGTCATTTGGATTTTGGCAGCCATTAGCGCAAAGAGGAAGCGGAAGCTGAGGGCCAAATTGGCTGAGGAAGCCGCCAAGCAAGCGGAACAGCAGCAAAATCTGCCGGGCGGAATCGTTTTGAACGAAACCAGAGAGCAGGTTTTGAAGAAGCAAATTAAGGAATTTACGAGCACCAATCCCGAAATCGTAGCACAACTGCTGCGTGCGTGGATGAAAGAGGGGGAAACAAGATGAGTGTTGCACGGTTTCCAAGAAGCAACTCTCTTCGGAAGGCCGCCACGGTGGTGCTGGCTCTCGGCGTGGATAACGCCTCCAAGGTGTATAAATACCTGCATCAGGAAGAGATAGAGCAGCTAACGAAAGAAATTGCTACGCTTCAGAATCTTTCCTCCGAATCGGTAGAGTCCACCATGGACGAGTTTTACAACCTCTGCATGGCGCAGAAGTTTATTACCGAGGGCGGAATCGAATATGCCCGTGCGGTTTTAGAGAAGGCGATTGGAAGCACCAACGCCGCCAACGTAATCGAAAAGGTGTCCCGCTCCCTCCAGACCAAGGCGTTTCAATTTATCTATAAGGTGGATCCTAGGCATCTTTTGAGCTTGATTCAAAACGAACATCCTCAAACGATTGCGCTGATCCTGTCCTACTGCACCTCGGAACAGGCATCCGCCATTTTGAGCGAGCTGCCCAGGGAAGTCCAGTTAGACGTAGTAGAGCGTATTGCTACCATGGACAGCACTTCACCGGATATTGTCAAGGAGGTCGAGCGTTTAGTAGAACACAAGCTATCCATGGGCGAGGCGTTGGGAACGACGCAAATCGGCGGTGTCAAGTATATGGCCGAGGTTCTCAACACCATCGACCGGGGAACGGAAAAATATATTTTGGAAGAGCTTGGGAAGAAAGACCCCAAGCTGGCCGAGGAAATCCGCAACAAGATGGTTGTGTTCGAAGATATTGTCAACCTCGAACCCATACATATCCAGCGCTTCCTGCAGGAAGTGGATCCCAGCGATTTGCTGATTGCTTTGAAGGGCGTGGGCAAGGAAATCGCCGACGTTTTCTACCAGAACATGTCCATGCGCATGCGGGAGACTATCGAAGAAGAGAGCAAGTATATCCACGGCGTCAAGCTGTCGGATGTGGAGGAAGCTCAGCAGAAGCTGGTAACCATAGCTCGCAAACTGGACGAGGCCGGCGAGATTATCATTGCCCGTGGATGGGGGGACGAGATCATTGTCTAAAGTGGTTAAAGCAGACTTCGTTTCCATGGCGCGCACCGGTCACGTTCTCAACAGCCGTGCTCATGCCATTAAGAAAATGGATTTGCCCGCAAGGCACCTTGTAGAGGCGGAGGAAACAGCGGCCGGCATGCTAAGTGATACTAGTCTGCAATGCGAACAGCTTTTAAAGGAAGCGGCGGAAACCGCGGAAAACCTGAAAAAAGAGGCAACGCAAAAAGGGTATCATGAGGGGCATAGGCAAGGGTTTGAGCAGGGCTATGCCGAAGGGCGGGCCAAGGCGGCGGAGGAAACAAACGCCACACTGGAGGCCGTCCGGACGTTGCTTTCAAACCTGGACGCCAGCAAGGAGAAAGCGCTGGAAGAATATAGCCACAATCTGTTAAAGCTTTCCCTGCAGATTGCCGGGAAAATTCTGAATACAGAGCTGTCCGAAGACAAAGGCACCTATGTGCGGATGTTTAAGAAAGCAGTTGCCGAGATTAACGGTGAAAAACGGATCACACTCACTGTTTCGCCCCACGAATCCAGCTTTGTCAGCATGAGCGCCGACTACTTACTCAGTATGGTCAAGGATGCCGAGCAAATCGAAATTCAAGTGGACGAAACAGCCCCCCTTGGCACTTGCCAGATTGAATCGGAGAATATGCTGCTGGATGCCAGCGCAGATAAGCAGCTTGCGATTATAAGTCAAAAGATCCTGGGGGAATCACATGACGAAGCAACTGAACTTTGAACGGCTTTCGTACCTTGTGGATAAGACGGAAACCGTTATTCAAAGCGGAAAGATAGATAAGATCATCGGCATGCTAATCGAAAGCACAGGACCGGCGGCCGACATTGGAACTTTATGCAAGATATACAACCGGAAAAAAGACTCCTATATTTTGTCGAAAATTGTTGGATTTCGGGAAAATCGCGTGCTTTTGATGCCGTTTGACGATATGATCGGCATTGTCAAAGGAAGCATTGTGGAGCCGACGGGGGATATCCTGCGCGTTCCCGTGGGAAACGATATTATCGGCCGCGTGCTGGACGGGTTCGGAAACCCCATAGACGGCGGCCCGCCCATTCAGTGTACGGAAACGTATTCCGTAGAAGGAACGCCGACCAACCCGTTTGAACGGGAACGCATTAGCGAGCGGATTACCATAGGCGTCAAAGCCATCGACTCGCTGCTGACCGTTGGCAAGGGGCAGAGAATGGGGATCTTTTCGGGAAGCGGCGTTGGTAAAAGTACGCTGCTTGGCATGATCTCCCGGAACATTGAAGCGGATGTCAACGTGATTGCGCTGGTGGGCGAGCGCGGCCGAGAAGTGAGAGACTTTATTGAAAAGGATATACAGGAAGAGGGCATGAAAAAAACCGTTTTGGTGGCGGCCACTTCCGACCAGCCGGCCATGGCCCGCTTCCACTGTGCGCTGACGGCCACGGCCATTGCCGAATATTTCCGGGACCAGGGGAAAGACGTGCTTTTAATGATGGACTCTTTAACGCGCTTTGCCATGGCCCAGCGGGAAATCGGCCTTGCCACAGGCGAGCCGCCGGTGGCAAGAGGCTACACACCTTCTCTCTATGCGCTGCTTCCGAAGCTTTTGGAGCGAACGGGAAACTTCAAAAAAGGCTCTATCACAGGCATATACACCGTTTTGGTGGAAGGGGACGACGTAAACGAGCCTATTTCCGATACGGTGCGCGGCATTATCGATGGCCATATTGTATTGTCCCGGAAGGTGGCCATGCGCAACCATTACCCGGCCATTGACGTTCTGGCCAGCATCAGCCGTGTCATGAACGAAATCGTCACGCCCGAGCATCAACAGGCCGCTTCGGTCATCAGAGCCCGGATGGCAGCCTATTATGAGAACTTCGACCTAATCAGCATCGGTGCCTACAAACCGGGCACCAATCCCAAGATTGACGATGCTATTGCTACCATCGATCAGATTAACGGTTTTTTATGTCAGGGAGTTAACGAGAAATTCACCTTTGAGCAAATCCTGGAGCAAATGCAGCAGCTGGCTACATAGCTTAAGGGAAAGACCACTATGAAAAAATTCAAATTTTCTCTGCAATCTGTCCTTTTTTACGATACCTTCCTTCAAAACAAAGAAACGCAGCGTTTGAACATATTGAAAGCCGAATACCAGTCTCTGGACAATGCCCGACAAGCCCTGCAGGCGTCTTACGACCGTGAAGTGTCCGAATTTCATGTCCAGTGCGCCAAGGGGCTTCCGGCGAGAAAAGTTCTTGCCATGCGTTTAATGATGGAAGATATGAAAAGTCAAATCCAAAGCTTAGAAATGCGTCTGCTTCAAATGCAAGAGCAAATTGATCGGCAAAGAGAAAAACTTATTGCCGTGACAACGGATAAAATGACCGTGGAAAAGCTGAGAGAGAACAAGTTTGAGGCCTATACTGAAGAAGTTCGAAAAAAAGAAGAGATTATTATCGAAGAATTTGTTGCCAACACCGCGTCTCGACTGGCGCATTAAACGGCAACGGGAAGAAAGGGCAGGTGAATGCCATTGCCTCCATTGCAGATAAGCGGCCTAACCGGTATGTCGCCGGCGGCTACCAAAGGAACTTTGCCAACGCAGGCATTGGATAACGGAGACCTGTTTTCCCTTCTGTTACAGTGCTTAGAACATGGGGAAGGGCAGGCAGAGGAGAAAGCGGAAGGCAACCCCCATCCTCCCTCCCCGGAGGACCCGTGGGATGAACGGCAGGCCATCTTGGGCGTTTGCCCCGCCATACCAACCGTTACGCCGGAGCTTTTGCAAGATTCTAAGGAAACGGACGCACTCTCCGCCGTTAGTTCAGAAGGGAAAGGAAATTCCCATCCGGCACTTGCGTCGGACAACGCAAAAGGGCTTCCGCCGGATGTGGCTTTACCCCATAGAACGGACGGGAACCAAACGTTTCACGTAGCTAACCGCCGGCTTTCGGCCCATACGCCGGATGTGGCGGAGCTGGATGCAAGAGTGCCCGGTGAGGCGCTATACAGGCAGGAAATGCTTTCGGAAGCCGGAATGCCGGAGATGCTGCTTGAAAGTGTGCCTGAAAACAGGCAGCTCGAAACGGTGCGAGAATTTGCTCTCCGCGCGGAACCTGACATTTCGGAAACGGAAGCGGCACATGGAAAGCCAGAGCCAAATTTTTCCTCCCAAGCAGCAAAAGCAGGGCAAAGAGATCCGATCATTTCGGCAACTCGAACGGAAGGCCCGCCCGCTCCGGAGGGCAGAGGCCAACGGCTGACAGCAGTCTCTTTTGCAACAAGGGCAGAGGAGCGTGAGGTGCCAAACGCCGGTGCAACGGCCCTTGCAGGCGCCGCATCCGGGCTAGGGCAGATATCAAATCTGTCTCAGGCGGAAACGGAGATGCAAGTGGAGCCGCCGGCAAGGCAACTTGTTTCCGAAATTGATAACCATATTCGCTTGAGAAATGACCAGTTTACCCTTCGTCTGCAGCCGGAGGGGCTAGGGGAAGTGACCGTGCGGCTATCTCTGCGGGACAGCATGCTTCAGGTACATATGCGGAGTGAAACGGCCATAGCGGGGGAGATGATCGCCTCCCAGCTCGACCTTTTGCAGACAGGGCTGGAATCGGCGGGCTATCAAGTGGGCCAGCTGGTTTTGGAAAACTTCACGCAGAGCGATTTTAGCGCGGCAACAGAGCATTTCTCCCAGCATCGGCAGCCCCCAGGCTTTGCCGAGATCCAACTGCCCGGACGAAAGGCATCATCAGAACAGCCAACGAACCGCCCGCCCCGACTTGTTTATCGGTCCGGAACTATACATTACAAAGTTTAGGAGGGGAAACGATGGAGATACACAACATCCCTGCGGCCGGTCGCACCAGTGCCGCGCAAGCGGCAACGGCTGCCCAACCGGCGAAAAACGGATCAGACCTGTCCATTAACGATTTCTTTCGCCTGATTGCCGCCCAGCTTGAAAACCAAAGCATGTACGATACGGTGGACAACACCCAGTTTCTTTCCCAATTGGCTCAGTTTACCACCTTGACCCAACTGACGGAGCTGAAGGAAACTATTAATACCAACCTCGCTTTGACGCTTCTTGGCAAAACGGTTACCATTGAGGACGCCGGGAGCAACGGAATGATGGAATCCGTTTCCGGAACGGTGGAGAAAGTGAGCTATCAAAACGGCGTGCCTTACCTTTATGTAAACGGAAAGCTTTATTCCATGGATAAAGTCAGCCAAGTGGGCTAATTACATTGTAAATGGAGGATTACACATGATTAAGTCTATGTTTTCTGCTGTTACTGGCCTCAAAACGCACCAGACCATGATGGATGTTATCGGTAACAACATTGCAAACGTGAATACAGCCGGTTTCAGCGCCAGCCGTGTGCTTTTTAAAGATATGTACTATCAAACGCTTTCTTCGGCCAGCGAAGCAACGGATAATCTGGGCGGCACCAACCCCATGCAGCTCGGTTACGGTACGACAGTCGGTACTATTCAGGTGACCAACAATCGAAGCGGATACCAGCAAACCTCCCGGTCGCTGGATCTGTATATTGCCGGCGACGGCTATTTCACCATTACGGATTCTTCCGGTACGATGAAATATACCCGCGTTGGGGCCTTCGATTTTGACGCAAGCGGAAACTTGGTGGACGCCAACGGCAATTTTGTCGTCGGAATGTACAGTGACAGCGATGGAAATGTTGTCCTTGATAAAATCAAAATAGACGATTTTGAAGACTATGTGGACATTGCGATTAACGCTGCCGGTGTTATTACGGGTAAAAACACCCTGACGGGAGATATTGAACAGCTCGGCCAACTGTCCCTTGCGGTGTTTAACAACCCGGGCGGTTTGGATCAAAACGGGAACCAGTATTACTCGGTCACGGAAAATTCCGGCGATGCCGTCTTTACGGTGGCAGGAAGCGACTTGGCCGGTCCCCTGCTTTCCGGCGCGCTGGAAATGTCCAACGTAGACCTTTCCAAGGAGTTTACGGATATGATCGTTGCCCAAAGAGGGTTTCAGGCCAACTCTCGTGTCATTACTACCTCAGACCAGATTCTGGAAGAGCTTATCAATCTGAAGCGGTAAAATCGCATAAAAAGGATGGGGTCACATGATCGAGATTACAAATCTGAGCCAAGAACGATATTATATAAACCCGGACTTAATTGAGACCATAGAAATCACGCCCGATACGCTGATCACTTTGATAAACGGTAAAAGCTACTACGCGCAGGAAACGCCCGAGGAGGTTATTGCACGGATCAAGGCTTATAAAAGAGAGCTGATGGACCGTGCGGGCAATCCCACTGTTAGCAAATCCATAGTCGATTAGAGCGGGGGAACAGGATAGGAAACCATGTCAGAAATACTGTCACAAAACCAAATTGACGCACTGCTGAATGAGCTGTTGGGCAATGCACCGAAGCGTGTGTTAGAAGAAGATAATACAATAAAGCCATACAATTTCAAAACGCCGAAAAAGCTGTCTCGGGATCAGCAGAAGGTTTTGACAGGCATTTATGAGGTTTTTGCCAGGCATCTGGCGGCCTATCTGGCCGGGCTGACTCGCAGCTATTGCGAAATAACCGTCGTTTCGGTAGAGGAACACCCTTATTTTGAGTACAACAACGCCCTGCCCGATATTCTTATGACAGGGATTATAGACATTAATGTGCTCGAAGGGGCCGTGCTGCTGGATATGTCAGATTCTCTAACCTATGCTCTGATTCAGCGTATGTTTGGCGGAAATATGAACGATATCCCCACTCCGGGACGAGATTATACCGAAATTGAAATGTCTCTGATGGAGCGGATTTTTCGGAAAGCGGCGGTTTTGCTGGAGGAGGCTTGGGTCCATGTGCCCGGTGTTGCTGTCTCCTTGCGCCAGATGGAAACCAATACAAGGTTTATTAAGTCCATTGCCATGGATGAGATCGTCGCGGTCATCGTTATGAATGTACGAATTGGCAACGTAAAGGGCGTCCTAACCTGCTGCGTTCCCTGCATGGGCATCGGCGAGACTTTGGACTCCCTGAACCAGACTGACCGCCAAGAAAAGGACTTAAACAGTCAGCAAAAGGAAGAAATCCGACAGGGCATCTTGCACAGAGTCCAGAATGCGGATGTGGAAGTGCGCGGCATATTAGGGAGAACTACCATTACCATGCGTGAGGTACTCTCCCTACAGCCGGGGGATGTCATAAAGCTGGATCAGCATCTGGATGAGCCCATTTCTATTATAATTAACGGCAAAAAATGGATTTCCGGCCGCCCGGGTATAAGCAGAAACCAAATGGCCGTCAAGATCGGCAAGCCGCAGAAGAAAGAAGGACACGTCTTGTGAGCAAACGAAACCCTACCCCCCTTGGGGGATTGACATCCATAGAAACAGACGCCATTGGCGAAATTTTAAACATCAGCATGGGCGCTTCGGCCACGGCCGTGTCCATTCTGTTGGATCAAACTGTTAGCATTACAACGCCGCAGGTAACCGTCGTGGAGCCCGGTAAATTCGAATATAGCAATCTTGAACCGGCCGTCGGCATTGAGATTGAGTATATCGAAGGTCTCAACGGCTCGAACATCATGATTATGAGCATCAAAGACGTTCGCCGTATTGTCGAGCTTTTAATCGGCGACGAAAGCATGGTCGATTCCAATAAGGAACTGGACGAAATGCACATGAGTGCTTTGGGCGAGATTATGAACCAGATGATGGGCGCTGCCTGCACGGCACTGGCGTCGATGTTGGATATGAACATCAATATATCCACGCCCAAGCCCTTTGATCTGGACGAGCGGCCCAATTTCTATTCGTCGGATAAGCTGGCCATTGTGCGGGTCAGCTTCCGGCTGCAGGTGGAAGGCCTGCTGGACAGCGAATTTTTAACGGTTATGCCCATTGATTTTGCAAAGGATCTGGTACAAACGGCGTTGGATATGGGAGGTGCACAGGAATCTATGGAAGAATCTGCCATACCGCAGGAACCGGCTACCCAACAGGATTACACCAGTACCACAGGCCATGCGCAGGTGCCCGGCGTCATGTTCTCCGACGATCTAAGCCACGATGCGCCTTCGGCACCGGCACAGGCCCCCGCACAGGCACCTGCGGCAGCGCCGCAGCAGCCTAAACCCGCCGCCGCGCCGCCGCCGCGCCAAAAACCGGTGGTCAATGTGGCCCCGCTGAGTTTTGGCCAGCTGGAAGAGCAGGAAGAAAGCGTTGCACCCATTGACCTGGGCATCGTCATGGATGTGGAACTGACGGTCACGGTGGAAATCGGGCGCAAAAGGCGACAGCTTAAGGATGTTTTAGAGCTGCGCCAAGGCTCTATTATCGAGCTGGACAAGCAGGCCGGCGAACCGGTGGACGTTGTCGTCAACGGACAACTCATTGCCCGGGGCGATGTGGTCGTAATCGACGACAACTTCGGAGTGAGAATCACCGAGGTTATCAAAAAAACGTAGCAGCAGCCGTCCCCGGCCAACACGGAGGGGAAACCATTGGAATTAATTAAAACACTGCTGCCTCCGCTGTTGGCCGTGGTCTTTGTCATAGGGCTGGCATATGCAACCACAAGATTTATCGGCAAACGGCACGGGGGCGGACTTTCTCAGAAGATGGGGAAGAACATAACAGTTATAGAACGAACCGCCCTAACCCGTGACACGCAACTGGTCATTGTCAAGGCGGGCGAAAAAACATTATTATTATCCGTTTCGGCGCAGGGGGCAAAGCTTATACGCGAGCTGGACCCGGACACCTTGGTGCAGAATGAGCTTGCACCGCCGGAAACAGATTTTTTAAAGGCACTGGCCTCCGCATTTTCCAAAAGAAAGGACGGCACAAAATGAAGAGGTT
>DUUG01000106.1 GCA_012841675.1 Clostridiales bacterium | reverse complement strand
GAAACTCGTTGGCATTATCACCGCCAGCGATATTTTGGATTCCTTTATTGAGCTGCTTGGATTCCACGAGCCGGGTACGCGCCTGACCATTGAAGCAAAGGACGCGCCGGGTATTCTGTCCATTTTAACCAGTGTGATTGCCAGCTTCGGCGCCAATATCACCCATGTGGCCGTTTATCGAGGTTCCGCGGGCAAAAGCGATGTGGTGGTTGGCACCAATGCTTTGGACACCACAGAGATGGAAGCACAGCTTGAACAGCAGGGTTTCCGCATTTTGCACCGTTTGAAACATTAGCCCTTAAAATCCCCGCCTTTTGGCGGGGATTTTTGCGTTTTGAGTATTTTGAAAGCACATTACGCGCGGCACCGAAAAACGTAGGGCAGCAGAACACTTTCTTACCACTTCTTAGGACTATACCTTTAAAAGGCAACCTTTGCCTCAAATCAAATGCAAAATGAGAACCTGTTTTTTTCACATTGACAAAAAAGGCATGAGAGATTTTCTCATGCCTTTTTTATTAAATTGGCTATATGTTCTCTAAGCTATCCCTACAGCTGGATTTCGTGGCCCAGCTCGGCGGATTTGTAAATGGCTTCCAGAATCTGGATCATATGGTATCCCTGCAGGGGAACAAAGTCAGGCTGCGTGCCTTTGGTTACCACGTCCACGAAGTGACGGATGTTGGCACCATGGCCGTTAATACCCGACAAGATCGGTTCATGGTTAAACAAAACGCCGCTGGCCTCGCCGTAAATCTCGACCTTCTCATTGCGCCAAGTAGCACCGGACTTGGTGCCGCGAAGCTCTACAAAGCGCTGTTCTTCCTTAATATTGGAAGCCCAGGAAAACTCAATCTGCAGGCAAGCACCGTTGTCAAACCGGATGAAGCCCATGGCAAGGTCCTCGACGTCAAAGGTGCCGTCTTCCTTGGCTTCCCCGAATTTGGCGTGTTCAGAGTCGGCCTCTGTGGTGTCTTCGGCAAACTTGGTGTAGGCGCAGCCGGAAACGGCCACCGGACGGGGGTTGCCCATAAGCCAAAGGGCAAGGTCGATCATGTGGACACCTAAGTCAATGAGCGGACCGCCGCCAGACTGTTCTTTGGTGGTGAACCAGCCGCCCTTGCCGGGAATACCCCGACGGCGCTGCCAGCCACAGCGAGCAGCGTAAATCTCGCCCATGTTGCCTTCATTAATAAACTGCTTTAAATACTGCGAGCCGTGGTAATAGCGGTTGTTGCGCATAACCATCAAGGTTTTGCCCGATTTCTCTGCGGCCTCTTTCATGCGCGCGGCCTCCGCCACGCTGATAGCGTCCGGCTTTTCGCAGAAAACGTGCTTGCCGGCCAGCAATGCCGCCTCCGCGATGATGGAATGGAGGTAGTTAGGCGTCGTAATGTTGATGGCATCGATGGTGGGATCGTTGACCAGCTCATTGTAGTCCAGAACTACCCGGCTAACGCCGAACTTTTCGGCATAGGCCTGGGCTTTTTCAGGGATAATATCGCAGACAGCGACGATCTCAACCTGATCGGGCATTTGCACATACGTGGACAAGTGGACATTTCCCATACCGCCGCAACCGATGACGGCAACACGCAATTTGTTACTCATTTTTACTCTCCTTTATTCTCCTTTGTATGTAATGATGCCATATCATGCATGCACAAAAATCGTTTCATACAAAGCGCGTACTCCGCGATCCTTATCCTCGCTCTTTACGGCAAACACCATGGAAACTTCGCTGGATCCCTGGCTGATCATGGATATATTGACTTCGGCCTGGGATAAAGCTTGAGTTGCCATGGCAGCCAAGCCGATGGAGTGTTTCATGCCCTCTCCCACTACGACAATCAGGCTTAACCCGGATTCAATCTGCACATCGTCGGCGCCCAGCTCGTCGTAAACCCGTCTTTCAATACGGGCCAGCTTTTCCTCACTCAGCATGGAATCCCGCACAATAACGGTCATATCGTCGATTCCGGTAGGCGAGTGCTCGTAGGAAATCCCTTCTTCTTCCAGAATTTGGAGCAGCTTCCGTCCAAAGCCGATTTCGCGGTTCATTAAGTACTTGCTGACGTAGATACTGGTAAATCCGCTGTCACAGGCGATCCCTGCCACACGCCGACTCTCTTGGAGTTGCTCCTTATCGTAAACAATCATCGTGCCCGGGCAGGAAGGATTGTTCACGTTCCGGATGTTCACCGGGATGCCCGTTTTAAACACGGGTAAAAGTGCCTCCTCCTGATACACGTTGAACCCGGCATAGCTTAGCTCACGCATTTCGCGGTAGGTTACCACCGTCATCGGACGCGGATTGGCAATCAGCTTGGGG
>DUUG01000011.1 GCA_012841675.1 Clostridiales bacterium | reverse complement strand
CGATTTTGAAACTGTTCTCTTCGGATTCTTACCGCAGTATACCGTTGGAATCGGCTCTGCAAGAGAAATATTGGTGAGATAACATATCCTATAAACCATAGCATAAAAGCACCCCACTTGCCAGACAATGTGGGGTGTATTTTATAGTATGGTACATAATGGAAAAGCCCGGGCGGGTAAGTGGATTGTTTTCAAATTTTGATTCAAATCAAAGTATCTTCCGAAAAACCATGGTATACTAAACTCAGAAAAAACAAGAAAGAGAGAGAACATATGGATAATAAGCATTTTGATAAGGTCAAGGCAAAGCACCTAAAGATTTTGGACCAGTATGTGCCCATTGTAGCAAGGGTTCATGGGAAGAGTCATCCTGAGTTCTATGAAGTGCAGAAGGTCTTTGATGCGCTGGCCAAAAAGTTAAAGGGATCCAAAGCTGCGGAGTTAGATGAAGAATTCGAAAAGCTGCGTGAAATTACAAAGGGATACACGGTTCCCGATGATGTCTGCGAAAGCTATGAAGCGGTTTATACAATGCTGGCGGAGCTGGATAAGGCATATCACGCTTAAAAAATATCCTTAGAAAGCAAGAGGTGATGATATGCAAAGATTTATACTTAGCAGGAAAAATCAAATAACCATCATAAGCGCCATTTTAATTGCAACCGGATTTATCAGTGCACTGGGCTTTAAAAATGAAACGGTGGCTGTTTGGGCGCTGGGAATTGCCTCTGTTTTAGGACTTGCGCCTATTGCCATCCAAGCGTATCAGGCATTAAGAGTCAAGGTCGTTAGCATTGACGTTTTGGTTACCATTGCGGTTCTCGGCGCGTTCGTCATCAAAAACTTCGAAGAATCCGCCATTGTCACGTTTTTGTTCCTGTTTGGTGCGTTTTTAGAGCAGCGGACATTAAATAAAACCCGTTCTGCCATCAAAGAGCTGACGGAAATGGCACCGGAAAGCGCATTAAAGCAAATGCCAAACGGAGAGTTCGAAGAAGTAGATGTGGATGAAGTGGATGTCGGGGATGTTTTACTGGTAAAAACCGGGGCAAAGATCCCGGTGGACGGCACCGTTTTATCCGGCGAAGGCAGTATCAACGAAGCAAGCATTACGGGAGAATCCCTGCCGGTTTCCAAGGAAAAGAGTTCAACGGTTTTCGCAGGCTCGATCCTGGACAATGGAACCATTCAGATTGTCGCCGACCGTGTGGGCGAAGATACAACCTTTGGAAAAATTATTGAGCTAGTGGAAGAAGCGCAGGATTCCAAATCCGAGGCAGAGCGTTTTATCGACCGATTCTCCAAATATTACACCCCCGTAGTTCTTTTGATCGGGCTTCTTGTTTGGGTATTTTCCCGCAACCTTGAGCTTGCCATTACCATTCTTGTTCTTGGCTGCCCCGGCGCTTTGGTAATTGGCGTTCCCGTATCCAATGTTGCCGGTATTGGAAATGGAGCCAGAAACGGCGTGTTGCTCAAAGGCAGCGAGGTCATCGGCGATTTTAGTCGGCTGGATATCATGGTGTTCGACAAAACCGGCACATTGACCGTGGGGAATCCGTCGGTTTCGGAGAAAGCGTATTACGGAGACGAAATCGAAGAAGCCTTAGGATATCTTGCCAGCGTCGAACGGGAATCCGACCACCCCTTGGCAAAAGCGGTATTAGAGGAAATCGGCGACACCACGTTTTCGCCGGTGGAAAACACCGAAGTTGTAAAGAGCGGAGGAATTACAGCCACCGTAGACGGACATAGAGTTGCGGTGGGAAATGTGGCTTTGATGGAAAGGGAAGGCGTCCTTTTAAGCGAACAGGCAAATGCCGATATCGACCGTTTTGAGAAAAACGGCAACTCCCTTGTGTTGACTTCGGTGGATGGAGAACTAAAGGTTTTAATGGGGGTTCGCGACCAAATCCGCCCCGGCGTGAAAGAGGATTTATCCAGGCTTAAGAGACTAAGCGTTAAAAATCTTGTGATGCTCTCCGGCGACAATCAGGGAACGGTGGATGCCGTAAGCCGGGAGCTTGGTTTAACGGAAGCCCATGGAAACATGCTGCCGGAGGAAAAATCTGCTTATATCAAAAAGCTGATTGAGGAAAAAAAGCAAATTGTCGCTTTCGTCGGCGACGGCGTCAACGACAGCCCTTCTTTGGCGTTGGCACATATCGGTATTGCCATGGGAAGCGGAACAGACGTGGCCATCGAAACTTCCGACATTGTGTTAATGAACTCCGACTTCAGTCGCTTGCCCCACGCCCTTGGACTGGCAAAAGCCACGGCAAGAAATATGAAGCAAAATATTTTTATCGCCGTAGGAGTTGTATTGTTCCTGCTTGCCAGCGTGTTTTTCAGCGAGTGGATGAATATGTCCATCGGTATGTTGGTACACGAAGCCAGTATTTTGGTAGTTATCTTAAACGGCATGAGATTGCTTCGGTATAAATTAAGAAAGAAACCCAAACAATAAATAAGAAAGGAAAGATGAAGATGAAAAAGGCAACCATTCAATTAGAGACATTAACTTGTCCTTCCTGCGTTTTAAAAATCGAAGGTGCGACAAAAGCCCTTGATGGCGTAGATAAAGAAAGCGTAAAGGTATTATTTAATTCCAGCAAAGTAAAGCTTGATTTTGATGAAGGAAGGCTTTCGGTGGAAGATATTGAAAAAGCCATCACAGCGCTTGGATATGAGGTTAAAAAATCTCAAGTAAAATAATTATACGATCCCCCAAGGAAAGTTTTCTTGGGGGATCTTTTAGTCAAGAAGTGTAACCGATTTTGCGTCATACAGAATCAATCCGTCTTTTCTCATTTTGGCAAGTTCTCTGGAAAGGGAAGTGCGGGAAACGCCGATTCGCTCTGCCCACGCTTTTTTCGTAATAGGCAGGAGGATTTTATTCGAGTTTTGCTTTTGCCGCTCATGCTCCAGATAAGCCATCACACACTCCCGTATGGTTTTGCCGACATAGTGCTGAATCCGACTTCCCAAAATAAGTTTGACGTACAAAAATAAAAGAAACGCGATTGTTTGGCACATTTCTATTTCTTAAGGGTCTATATATGGATACCTTAAAGCTACTCTCTGAGAAAGAATGGAATGTGCAAAAAAAGGTAACTGCGATCACTTTGGGATTGAACATAATAAAAGGGTTCGGGCGCATACTTGTAATTGTTCTGCTATTGGATGCCTTGCATAAAGGTTCCATATCAGTAGGCGCATTTGCAGCAGTATTTGCAACTGTCGATACCATGTTTGGACAAGTCGAAGCTACTATGTTTATGCGAGTAAAAACCGGCGTTTCTCCTCAAATCGGCCGCATACATAATTTTCTAAGCTTGCTTAATATGCCTGAACACCAGGGTGTTTCAAACATACCGGATTTTAATGAAGGCATCGTTGTAAAAGATGTGTATTTTTCGTATCCCAAAACAGAAAAAGCGGCGATAAAAGGCGTATCCATTACGATCCACCCGAAAGAAGTTGTGGCTTTGGTAGGGGAGAACGGCAGTGGTAAAACAACCTTAGTCAAGATTTTAACCGGCTTGTATAAACCGCAGTCCGGTTTGGTACGCATTGGCGGATGTGATGTGCATACGATTGAGAAAGAGCGCTGTTTTCTAAAACTTCCGGGGTGTTTTAGGATTATAACAAGTATGTTTTCAGCCTGCGGGATAATGTAAAAATTAGCGATTGCAATTCTGAAGAAGATGAAATCCTTCTGCCCCAAGGCTTTTTGAAAATGAAACTGCACACCTATTCTGATACGCATGGTATCAAAACAGGTGTGCAGTTCTGGTCGAGGCGACAGGATTCGAACCTGCGGCATCTTGGTCCCAAACCAAGCACTCTACCAAGCTGAGCTACGCCTCGATATTTGTTATTGAAGAAATCTTTGAAATCCCAAAGAACATTATACCATATTTCTAGAAACTTGACAAGCCATTTTATCTCAGTATAATATATAAGTATGTCGTCGTAGGAATTTTGTGCCTGCGAACGGGAAAGGATGACCTTCAAATGACGAATTCGGAAAAAACTATGGATAAAATTGTGGCTCTCTGTAAAAACAGGGGGTTTATTTTCAGCGGTAGCGAAATATACGGAGGTCTGGCCAATACATGGGATTACGGTCCCTTAGGCGTTTTGTTTAAAAACAACGTGAAGCAGGCTTGGTGGAAGAAATTTGTACAAGAAAGTCCGTACAACGTTGGCGTGGACTGCTCGATTCTGATGAACCGCGAGGTTTGGGTGGCCTCGGGCCATGTGGTGAACTTCAACGACCCGCTGATTGACTGCAAAGGCTGTAAAATGCGTCACAGGGCAGACAAGCTCATCAAGGATTGGAATGCCAAAAACGACATCCAAATGCAGGTTGACGGCATGAGCAACGAGGCAATGGGCGCTTATATTCAAGAGAATAAGGTGGTATGCCCGGGCTGCGGCAAATCGGATTTTACTTCCATCCGCAAGTTCAACATGATGTTTAAGACCCATCAGGGGGTTACCGAAGATTCTCAAAACGAGGTATATCTTCGTCCGGAAACGGCACAGGGTATTTTTGTAAACTTTAAAAACATCGCTCGTTCCACCCGGCGCAAGCTGCCCTTTGGCGTTTGCCAGATCGGCAAATCCTTCCGAAACGAAATTACGCCGGGCAACTTTACCTTCCGCACCCGTGAATTTGAGCAGATGGAGCTTGAATTTTTCTGCAAGCCCGGCACGGACTTAGAATGGTTCCACTACTGGCGCGAATTCTGCCGCAAGTGGCTCATTGATTTAGGTATGACCGATGAAGTGCTTCGCCTGCGGGATCATTCCCCCGAGGAGCTGTCCCACTATTCCAAGGCAACCACTGACTTTGAATTTTTGTTCCCCTTCGGATGGGGCGAGCTGTGGGGCATTGCTGACCGGACAGATTTTGACCTGAAGGCCCATCAAGAGCATTCTGGCGAAAACATGGAGTATTTCGACCAGGAAACGGGCGAAAAATATATTCCCTATGTGGTCGAGCCCTCCCTTGGTTGTGACCGTGTGGCGCTGGCCTTCCTTTGCAACGCGTATGACGAGGAAGAAGTGGGCGAAAACGATACCCGCATCGTTCTTCGTTTGCATCCTGCATTGGCTCCGTACAAGGCGGCTGTTTTGCCCCTTTCCAAGAAGCTTTCGGAAAAGGCCGAAGCCATATTTCAAAAACTCTCCGCTGATTTTTCCGTTGATTATGATGAATCCGGCTCAATTGGCAAGCGCTACCGCCGTCAGGATGAGATCGGCACGCCGTTCTGCATCACCTATGACTTTGATTCCGAAAACGACGGCTGTGTTACGGTTCGTGACCGCGATACCATGGAGCAAGAGCGTATTGCCATAGACGAGCTGTCTAGCTACCTGGCGGATAAGATTCGGTATTAGCCCAAAAGGGCCGGGGTGCCAACCCTGGCCCTTACTTTCACCCATTTTGAAATAGAACCGAGGAGAGCTCATGTCTATTTTTGATCTGTTTAAGAAAATAGAAAAGCCCGCCGCCGGCCCTGTGACGCATATTATCTGCGGTTTGGGAAACCCCGGGCCGAAATATGATGAAACGCGCCATAATGCAGGCTTTATGGCACTGGATGCTCTGGCAGAGCAGGAAAAAGTGAAGATAAACCGGCTGAAATTCAAAGCCTTATACGGTGAAATGGTATTTCCCGGCGGGCGGGCACTCTTGCTAAAGCCGCAGACTATGATGAATGCCAGCGGAGTTAGCGTAAGAGAGGCAATGGCTTTTTATAAGCTGCCGCCTGAGCGTCTTATTATCGTCTATGACGATATATCGCTGCCTTGTGGCAAGCTGCGCATTCGCGCCAAAGGCAGCGACGGGGGACACAACGGCATGAAAGACATTATCTACCAGTTGGGAACAGACCAGTTTCCCAGAGTGCGGGTCGGCATTGGCCAGCCGCCTCACAAGGATTACAGCGTAACCGACTGGGTGCTTGGCAAGTTTTCCGATGAGGAAATTCCAACCATGCAGGCAGCTGTCAAAAGGGCTGCCGCTGCCGCCTTGGCCGTGGCGCAAACTTCGCCGGAGCAGGCGGGAAACCAGTTTAACGGATAAAACGGCGCTTCCACTTCCAAAGGCTATAGACAAGTTTGGTTTCGGTCGCTATACTGTAATATAGCTAGAACTAGGAGGGGGAGTATCTATGCATTTGGATGGGAAGATCGGTTTCGAGCGTTTGCTGCCAGACTATGCGGCTTTGCAATCTTGGGAGGTATATTCTGCCAATATTTTGACAGAATTTCGCCAGATGCATGACGAAGGGCGAGAGGTGGCCAAATTCAAAACCCTTGCCCAAGAAATTGCCGCCTTGCCCCGTTGCAAGGAAAAAGAAGATATGGCCGAAAGCTTGGCAGAACTGATGCAAAAAGCTCCGATGCGGGCGGATTATCCGTATTTTGAACCTTCTGATTTAGACGAAATTCGGAAGCACCGCCCAGCGGATAGAAAGACGTTTTCTGCACCGAAGAACAAAGAATCCCTTCGTGAGCGTATACAGGGCGCATGGCTTGGCCGCATTGCCGGCTGTCTGCTTGGAAAACCCATTGAGGGCATCCGTTTCCATGAGCTTAACTATATTTTGCAACAAACGGGCAACTACCCTCTGAAACGGTACATTAGAGCCGATGAGCTAACAGAGGAAATTATTTCCGCTTGCTCCTTTAAGCTGCGTGGCCGCTGTTTTGTCGACACTATTCAAATCGCTCCTTTTGACGATGACACTAACTATACGGTCATGGCCGCTTGTAAACTCATTGACGTATATGGCCGCGATTTTACGCCGGCGGATGTAGCCCGCTGCTGGGTGGATTCCCAACCGAAAAACGCCTACTGTACGGCGGAGCGGGTGGCTTTTATCAATTTTGTCAACGGATATTATCCGCCTTATTCCGCCATTTACAAAAATGCGTTTCGCGAATGGATCGGGGCGCAGATTCGCGGCGACTATTTTGGGTATATCAACCCCGGCAACCCGGAGCTGGCCGCGGAAATGGCTTGGCGCGATGCGAGCATATCCCATGTGAAAAACGGAATCTACGGCGAGATGTTTGTGGCCGCCATGCTGGCCTGTGCCGCGGTTTGTGATGACATAGAAGCAGTTATAAAGGGCGGGCTAAGTGAAATCCCCGAAAAATCCCGTCTTTATGAAGCCATTAGCGAGGTATTTTCCTGGCGCGATAAAGGGCTAACGGTGGAAGAATGTATAAAAATTGTCCACGAGCGCTATAACGAAAGCGACAGCCATGACTGGTGCCACACGATCCCCAATGCAATATTGGTTGCCATTTCGTTGCTTTACGGAGAATGCGATTTTGAAAAAACTGTCTGCCTGGCGGTTTCCGGGGCCTTTGACTGTGATTGCAACGGTGCCACGGCCGGGTCTGTAATCGGCATGCTGCTAGGGGCGAAGAAAATCCCCTCTTGCTGGACAGAGTCGTTTAACGGGCAGCTGCAGACGACTCTGTTTGGCCTTGAGACGGTATCGGTTGCATCTCTTTGCGATTTGACTATGCAGCATATACAATAGATTTTGCAGAGCTGTAAACGGTTTACAGCTCTGCTTCTCACTTTGGCTAATTATTCCATTGGTAAAGGAATCCGCTTGACGAACTGCCTACAAAAAGGGTATAATATATATGTATGGAATGAGAGGAGGGTGCTTGTGTCCAAGGGCATAAAAGTGATTGCGCAAAATCGAAAAGCCCGGCACGATTATTTCGTGCTTGAAACCATGGAAGCAGGCATCGAACTCAAAGGAACGGAAGTAAAATCCATCCGAGCCGGGGCTGTTAACTTGAAAGACAGTTTTGCCGCGGTCAAAAACGGCGAAATGATCCTTTATAATGTGCATATAAGCCCTTACGAAAAAGGGAATATATTTAATAAGGATCCCCTTCGTCCCAGACGGCTGCTCCTTCACAAACGGGAGATTTTAAAGCTCTCTCAGAAGGTGGCACAGGAAGGTCTGACCTTGGTTCCGCTATCCTTTTATCTAAAGGATTCCAGAGTTAAAGTGGAGCTTGCCCTTTGCAAAGGGAAAAAACTGTATGACAAGCGCGAAAGTGCCGCCCTGCGCGACACGGAACGAGAGATAGACCGCGCCTTAAAAAACAGAGAATAGGGAATAGAGGGATACGCTGTGATCTACGAAAGAATCTACCTGAAGGAACACTTTGCTGCCTTAGCGGAGTTTGATTCTCCCGCCTATTTGGATGTGTATGCGCCTTCCCAGTCGCCTGAGCTGGGGGATGACAGACGGTATCCTTCTGTTTTGGTTTGCCCCGGCGGCGGCTACGGCATGACTTCCGACCGTGAGGCAGAACCCATTGCGTTTGCCCTTTTGGGGCGTGGACTTGGCGCGTTTGTGCTTCGGTATTCCGTGGCACCTGCTAGATATCCCAAAGCCCTGCTGGAAGTCGGCGCGGCCATGGCATATATCCGCCAGAATGCGGAAAAATATGGTGTGCAGGAGGATGCTATTTCCGTTATGGGATTTTCGGCCGGCGGTCATTTGGCCGGCAATTACGGCACCCACTGGGATAGGGAAGTTTTAGATCCTCTACATGTGGAAAAGGAATTTCTGCGGCCTAACGGGTTGATTTTATGCTATGGCGTTTTATCTTTTGGAGAGATGACGCATCTTGGATCTGTCAAGAATCTGCTTGGCCCGGATGCAACTGAAGAGCAGAGAAAGGCCCTTTCCTTCGAGCATGCCGTTTCGGAAAGTACGCCGCCGACGTTTCTTTGGCACACCTGCACCGACAAGGCCGTTCCTGTGGAAAATTCGCTGTATGCGGCGGAAGCACTGGCCAAGTTCCAAATTCCGTTTGAATTGCACGTGTATCCCGAAGGGGGCCATGGGCTTTCCGTTGCTTCTTGGGTGACCACGCGGGACGAAAACAATCTGCCGCCTAAGTATCTAACCAAATGGATTGACGATTGCGCCAACTGGGTGTTGAGAAACGCCGGGCGCGGATAAAGGCCACTTACTAAATCAATAAGGCCATGTTTGGCCTTTCATATGGGGGCGTATCGGTTTCGACGGGGACGTTGAATGCCGGTAAGCGGGCAGCGGTACGGGACCGCTTCAACAATCCGTAAACTGTTATAAATTAAATAACAACGATTACGCTTTAGCTGCTTAATTAAATAGCAGCCGTCCGCCCCGGGGGACCACGACCGGGTCACGGGCGTCATTTAGTGGTGAACGCGCCGCGATAAGCTTTGCTCGCGGATGTGTATCATGAAGCTACTGAAGTCGGAAGGCTGTTTGTCGCCGTCCGGCGGAGGGAATTTTAAAAGACAAACTGCGCCCGGAGAAATCTGACAGGAGATGTTTTCGGACACGGGTTCAATTCCCGTCGCCTCCACCAATACAAGAATCGCCAAACGATTAGGGGAAATAGCGTTTGGCGGTTTTTGCTTTTCGGGAAACACGCCAATGTAATGCACTTTGTAATGCACTTTTACAAGTAACGCATGAATGCTTCTTGAATTTATTCAGCGATTGCCGAAAGTTCCCCGTTTACTTCGTGCGAATAAACACCGTAGGTATCCATGCCTTGGGAGTGTCCGACGATGCTTTTTAGCACTCCTTCTGGAAGCGCTTTTGCAACGGAAACAAAAGTATGGCGCAACTCATACGGTGACGCTTTATTTTTTATTCCGTTCGAGTCGCGATAGCGTACCCATCTTTTATAGAATATATTTAGTTGTGCGTGTTCTCCGTCATTGTACGGGAAAACAAAATCGGACAAAATGCCGTTATCAAAAAGCGCCTGTTTCTGGTTTGCCAATATTCCTTTTGATAAGTCGTTAAGAACCAATGTTCTCTGCGCATTTTCGTTCTTTCCGCTTGTTTCTTCGTTGAGCTTATTTATACTCCTTTGCAGATGGATAACATTCCCGTTTATATCCCCCATCGTAACCCGAACAGTTCTCCCGGTCGAAGCCCCGTCAAGACCGCGAAACGGTAAGCGTTTACGAAAATGTCATATACGCGCTTGTTATATCTGGTTGTGCAATCCTCGGTAAAGAGTATTTTCAATTCGTTCGGCTGCAAAATAATTCGTTTGCCAACTGGTACTGACCTTGGAAAGGTCCTCCGGATACAGCGTCGTCGCCTTCTTCTGTCGGGCGTTTTTGACGAAAGACTCCATGCAAGCGCTTATATTCATCAGGGTTTTCTTTGCCAGATTCTTCGCATGGGCCTTGTTGATTACTTTCTGCAAGTGGACCTTCGTTGAGGTTGGACATTTTGATATGACCTATTACTGGCTTAATGTAATTCCGTCCATATACCCTTCATACTGATCCCAATGACTACGGCCGGTGGTGAGTTTTAATTCTTCAATCCACCGGTCAAACATATCGCTTACACGTTTCCCGCCGTCATAAATTCCATCATCAAGCCATTCGTCAACCTTTGCATGGCATTTCACGCTGACCCTTCCTGCCGGGTGCAAAGGAATAAAACGTGCGGCGCACACCGTCTTTTTGAGCGGTGTATTGCCAACGCTTATATTTTGCCTGCCAAATGGCAACGCCTACTCGTCTACTCACATAAATACCCCCTATAATTACAGAAAACACACACCCTGTCGTATTTCAAGCGATAGGGTGTTTTTTATTCGCCTTTTTTGGGCACTAATCATTCATTTAATCCTGCGGTGGTTCACCGTCCTTTTCCGAACCACCGATGTCTAGCAGTTTGTCTACCGCTGCTTGCATATCGCGTTTTGAACGATAAGCAGAAAGAATATAACGCTCGCGGCGCGAAATGTCAGCTATTAAATCAATTGCATATACGCCATACATATCGTTAAAAGTAACGCCTAGAACCTTGCACACTTTGTATAAAGTTTCAATATCTATGGAATTTAGGCCGTTCTCCCAATTTGACACAGCGGTGTTCTTCACACCGAGCTGTTCTGCCAGTTGTTTTTGCGTCATATTGTTCTTTTTACGGTAATAATGCAGGTTTTTGGCAATTTCATCCTTGATTGATGCCATGTTGCTCACCTCTCTAACATTATAATACCTCGAAAACAATAAAGATACAAGAGAAATTTTTTCAGAAATTCTGTAATATAGTGTTGGCATTACAGGAAATATGTAGTATTATGTTAGTAGGTACAGGAAAACTGTAATTTTGGGAGGTAAGAAAATGTGCGCAAAAAGAATCAAAGGGTACCTTGATGGGAACGGGATAAAGTATTCGTTCCTTGCCGACAAAATTGGCATACCAAAGCAAACATT
>DUUG01000105.1 GCA_012841675.1 Clostridiales bacterium | reverse complement strand
GCATGCTCAGCAAGTTCTTCCAATGCCTCCAGAATCCGGCGTGCCGTTTGCGGGCCGAGAGAATTGGTTTCTTCGTAGTGGCGTCTGCCGTGCCGATCAATGCCTCGGGCCACATAAGGAGCATCGGGATCTAGATAAAAATCGTTTTCCGGCAGTATGTACCCGATTTCATCGTTGCAAAGACCGAAAACCAAGGAATCTTTTCCAAGTATTTCCGAAACGGTTGTTTCCAAAGGCTTGCCGGGAACGGCGCAGTCTTTGTCGGATAAAAAGCCGCCAATGGCAAGCTCGGTAAAAAGCTCTCCCGGCAGACAGGCAATGGAAATTCCGCCGATTCGAAGCAGACCGACCTCGCTTTCCTTGCAGCCGTGTGCAAACTCCTCCTGCGGCACAAGCCCCATGGCCGCCGCGGATAAAAATGCGCTGTTTTCAACCGGAAGGCAAATGTTGCTTTTCCAATATGAGAGGGAAGGGGGGATTTCCTGCTCAAAGGCCGCAGATAAGGCAGCCTTTGCCAGAACTTTTCCAATAACAGTGGTGGTTTCATCCGGCGAAAGGGGATTGCCCTCTTTGTCGTATTGGGGAAGGCCCGACTGCATTCCGCCGACAGCGCCGTTGATAAACAGGCAAGCATCTTTAGAATCTTGCTCGATTTTTCCAAGCATAGTGCCTACAAAATCGGCGGAAAGAAGGGTGTTTTTGCTTTCCAGCATTTCCGGATGGCAAGTAAAATGCAGCAAACGGATGCCCGATCCGCTTTCTGTTTCGAAACGGAACTGTGACAGCCGGTGATCGGAAACATACGGCAAACGCGTGTCGCCGACTACGCCGTGGACCGTCTTTTGTGAAAAATAGGCGCGCCCCGGCTGCTGACGGGCATACGCTTCCACAGCGGTTTGGACAGTAGCATCACAAAGGAAGGAAAGGTAAGCTTCGCTTCGGCCGGAAATACCACGCTCTATATCTCCCCAAAGCCCCATAGTATCAATAGCGGCGTGGGAGTGGGTGAAAAAGAGCAGCACATTAGTCAGCCCCGGGCAAGCGGCCATAACGGCGTTGCGAATGGCAAGCCCGTCTTGATAGGAGAGGCCGGTCAGATCATATGCGCAGAAAGCAAGAGAGGTATCTCCGGCGGCGAGAATGAGAACACGGACATACAAAGGATCCCGAATGCCCGTAATCGGCTTGTTAGGCCCATAGCCGGACATATAGTACGTCTTTCGCAACAGATCCGAGGGGACGATCGGTCGAGCGGCAAATCCCATGTTCCACATAATATAACCTCCTTCTAAATTAGCGACTATCAGTTATATGCTGTTCACACCCCAGCCTTCCAGCGGAAGCCTTTGCATAGCACCAAACAGCTTTTTCCGGAGATCGGGCTGGGTTTTGCGCAAAGCTTGGATGAAATCTTTCGTCTCCTGCCGTTTTGTGCGGCCATTGGCAGGGCAAGGGTTATGCACAATGGGTAGCTCCATTCGTTTGGCAAAAGACTTAACCATGCTTTCCTCGCAATAGAGAAGCGGCCGCAGAACGGTTATTCCGACTCGATCTAGGTACGTTACGGGAGTAAAGCAGGAGATGCGTCCCTCATAAAACAGCGACATTAAAAACGTTTCCACAGCATCGTCCTGGTGGTGCCCCAAGGCTACCTTGTTACAACCGAGGGATTTGGCGGCATTGTTTAACGACCCTCGGCGCAGGTTGGCACATAGGGAGCAGGGGTTCTTCTCCTGCCGCACGTTAAAAACAACATGAAAAATATTGGTCGGAATGACATGATAGGGGATCTCAAGCCGCTGGCAAAGCTCGGCCACGGGCGCAAGGGGCGAAGTATCCTCGCTCATGGCCAACGAGATTGCGCAGACGGAAAAAGGTTTCGGATAAAATTTCGACAACGCGTGCAAGGTGACAAGCGCCGTTAGACTGTCTTTGCCGCCGGACACTCCGACGGCAATTTTGTCCCCGGCTTCTATCATCTTGTAATCCTCTACACAACGTCGAACACGGCTAAGCATTGTTTGCATGTGCATAGAAGTTCCTTTATAAAGTTTTCAGAGTATTGTGATACACCTTGGCGTACCGGTCAAAATTAAGGGGAGCATGGAAGGAAACATAATGGTTTTCCGCAACAATACCGTTTACATCTACGGTCAGGCGGTAAAAAATGGTTTCCCCTTTAGCGGCCGCCGGAATCTGGCAAAGGGGCAGGTTGACGTTTGCTTCGGTATAGGCCGAACCGCTTGCAATCAACTCGCCCGTTTCCGCATTGGTAATTTTATAAACGGCCCAGCCGGATTGATTTCCGTCGTTTGCCAAAATTACCTGATGGCAGTTGTTTTTCTCCTCGGCGCAGAGCAGACACACCGGTGCCTGTGACCGGGTAATATATTCATATGCAATTTTTTTATTAAAATAATAGTCCACTACAGCATCGGAGATCTGCGGCCAGCAGTCCAGTAAGTTCCACCAGATAAGCCCCATACGGCGAGGCTTTAAAATGCGGGCCGTTTCAATAAAGAATTTCTTCGCTTCGGCCTGGGTAAACTGTGAGGCAAGAGCAAAGGAAGGAAGCTCTTTCGGGGCGTTTCCGAACAGACAGTCTACCTGCTTTTCCATCAGCTCAATCCGGTCATACCCTCTAGGAACGCCCGATTCACGGTAATCCGTATTGTGGGTCGTCCAGGCCGTGCCTCGGCGATTGTGAAGCTGATCCTTTGGAATAAATTTGGCCAAAGACTCCGGGGTGGGGCAGCCGTGGTATCCGATTTCACTGA
The DNA here is from genome assembly GCA_012841675.1 of Clostridiales bacterium. GTDB lineage: Bacteria > Bacillota > Clostridia > Oscillospirales > QAMX01 > DUUG01. The sequence goes on along the minus strand of DUUG01000105.1, from coordinate 13,051 downwards.
TAAAGTGGGCATCGATGTTACGGTAGAAATCGCCCTTGAAGTAATCCCGTGGGCCCCAGCTATGCTGCTCCGGGCCGTCCGTATCGCTCTGCATGTCCAGCGTCAGGTAGGGCGAAGAGGGGATATAGGGGCGATACGGGTCATGGTCGGCCAGAACATCGGGAATTACCTGCCTAGTTAAGGGGTTGTTGCGGGAATGGGGATGGGTTTGACCCGCCCAAAAATAGGCGCAGTCGTTTTCGTTGTCGCCGCACCAAAGAACAAGGCTTGCATGGTTGCGCAGGCGCTTTACAACGCTTTCCGCCTCTTTAGCCAGGGTTTTCCGGAAGGCCTCGTCTCTTGGGTATATGCCGCAGCCCATGCTGAAATCCTGCCAAACAAGAAGCCCCTTTTCGTCGCACAGGTCGAAGAATAAATCGCTTTCGTACACGTTGCCGCCCCAGCATCGAACGGTGTTACAGCCGCAGTCGTACAGAAGTTCAATGGCCTTTTCTGTCCGTTCTAAATCGCGGCTGTGGAAAGCGTCAAGGGGAACCCAGTTAGAGCCTTTGACAAAAATAGGCGTGTTGTTAACATAAAGCGTAAAGCGGCCTTCATCGCCCTTTTTAAAAACCGCGTCGAGCTTAACGGTGCGAATTCCAATGCGGAGCTGTTCTGTATAGAGAGTTACTTGCCCCTTTTTGAGCGCAAGCGTTACGCTGTAAAGGTTCGGGCTTCCATAGCCGACAGGAAACCAAAGCTGCGGATTTTCAACGCTGAAATGCACCTGCCCTGTAAAAGAAACGACTTTACACTCAAAGGAAAACTGGCTTTCGCCGCAAACGCCCGTAACGGCAAGAGTCAGATCCTCTAAAAACAGGTCGTTCGTGGTCAAAGTATACTTCAAACGAAGATGTGCCCTGTTTTGATCGGCATGGGTGGTGTGAAAATAAGCCTGCGTTATACGCGTTTCCGGCAGGAGCTTCAAAGTGACATCCCGCCAGATGCCGGCCGTGACAAGCCGTGGTGCAATGTCCCAGCCGAAGGAGTGCCCAGGTTTGCGCAAAAGCACCTGTTCGCCAAATTGCTCGCATCCATGCACAGCAATGGCAATATCTTTGTCTCTTAGGCTGTTTATGGCCGAGTCTAGCCGGACAGTAAGCGTATTTTTACCGGGTATAATTGTATCGGTTACGTCAAAGGTATGTGATATGAGCATATTGTCCGCCGTGCCGACGATTTGATCGTTTAAGAATACGGTGGCAAGGGTATCCAGCCCGTCAAACTGAAGAACGATGCGGCCCGGCTCATCAAAAGGCGTGTAGTCAAAGGTTCTTGTAAAGAAAAACCGGTAAAACTCCAGCTTGCGGAAATGATACAGGTTTTCGTCTACAAAGGGATCCGGATAGAGCCCTGCCTCGACCAGCGCACGCTGGGCTTCACAGGGGACTGTGGCCGGTATGGAGGTATAATCGGCCAAAATAGCGTCTTCCAGAGTTTCCGGATTGGATTTTCCTGGAATTTCAGGACCGTAATACATTTTCCAAGGGCCGTTTAATGACAGGGTTTGCACAAATTTCACATCCTTATGACAAAGATTGACGTTTCCGCCAAAATTCTTATAATTAGGATAAAGCAACTTCCTAAGAAAGGAGCCGCTGCACATTGCCGCAGCAGATAAAAAACATCATCGGACGTTTGCCTCGGTGGGCATTGTACACTGCGTCGTCCATGTTGTCCGGTGCTTTGGACTACAGCATATATTTTTTCTTAAGCCGCGTAGCGCTGACGAAACTGGCCATGAAAGTGTCCAGTTCGGTTATCATGCATTTGGCGTTTACGACGGGGCGTTTAAGCGGTGGCTTATGCAATTTCTTTATCAACGAACGCTTCGTATTTCGTACCGGTTCGACGGGCAGGGGAGTGCGGCTTATCAGGTATTTACTCATGCTGGTTGTGATTGCCTTTTTGGGTAACTGGATTATCGCCCGGCTGTATACGGTGCGCGAAATGGATGATCTGCTGGCCAAAATTATAACCGACCTGACGATGTTTGTGCTTGGTTACTGCATCCAGCGGTTTTTTGTATTTCGCAAACGCTCTCTATAAAAACCGAAAATAATCATCCAGTAAAGCAGAGAGAGAAATAAAATAGCTACGCATGGCTTTGCTTTCCCATAATATGGAGACGGCTCGTTCCACCGTCATATAAAAAGCCGGTTCTACATGTCTGTATCCTGTTTGCGCCAGCGGGCAAAGCGCTACGCCCCGCGGGTCGCCCACAATGGAAAAGGGCGGTATGTCTTTTTGTCGGTCATCTGGCGCTACATATGGAATCAGCGGAAACAAACGGCACGCCATGGACCGCAACCGCCGGGGACATTGGCCCCGGCATGTCATGAACCAGACAGGACGTGCAAACGCCCCCTTTAGTTCGATTCGAGACAGCTTGGCATAGCCTGTATAGGAGAGAAGTTCTGCCTCTCCGGGCAAAAGTAGCATCCCCTTGCCATCGCCGCCAGTTTCCTCGTCGGGAATATCAATGCAGCAGGCTTGGCCGCATAGCTGGCCGCAATCCTCAAAAATAGGCGTTGTTTCGCCTAAGGCACGGTATGCCCTTCGCAACAGTGCGATATGGTTCATATTTTGTTTTCCTCCGCTTGGGGAGAGTCGGGTTCCTGTTTTAAGGTTCCCGCGCGTTTCTTTGCCTCCACACGGTAGATAGGAAGCCCTTGCGCGGCAAATTTTTCCTCGTATTCGGTACGGATATTAAATATATCGTCGGCGTGGAGATCGAAAGTGATATTGGAAAGCTTAAAATCCGCCGCAGAGAGGGTATTTAAGGTGTACGCAAAGAAATCCTTATTATCCGTTTTAAAATGGATGTCGCCCTGCTCTACTAGAATGATTTTATAAGCTTCCAGAAAATGTTCGTGGGTAAGGCGCCGTTTCGCCCGCTTTTTGGGCGGCCATGGATCGGAGAAGTTCAAATAAATACGATCAATTTCTCCCGGCGCAAACCACTCCAGTAAATCGGCCGCATCGCCGCTAATAAAAAATACGTTTTTAAGATCTTCCTTGGCGGCACGTTCTAACCCAACAACTAGTGCTTCGTTAATGCGCTCCATGGCAAGAAAAGTGACCTCAGGTAACGCCGATGCCATGCCGCAGGCGAAACCGCCCTTGCCGCAACCGATTTCTAGGTGTAGCGGTGCCGAAGGGGACAGGGAAAGCTTTTCGCGCCAACGCCCCCGAAAATCGGCCGGGTTTTTTATTTGCCAAGCGGAACAGCGTTCCATGCGGGGAATCAGGTTCTTTTTTCTTCTCATGCGAGTGCTCAAAACGGGTGCCTCCTATTACTGCAATTCCCGGCAGCGCACTGCCGGGAATTGCGCTTTAAATTCATAAATGGTTTGAAATGAAAAATGCTTTACATAACGCCCATAGCGCGCAAATTTTTAAAGCTGATTTCTAAGCTGGTAAAGGGATCGACTTCACACACATCCTGCTCCACAATATACCACTGGATGCCGGTTTTTTCGCAGGCGGCCAAAATAGCGGGCCAGTTTAGATTGCCCTCGCCGATCTCCTTGAATACGCGTTCGTTGTTTTCGTTGATTCCAAAATCCTTGAAATGGATTAAATCCATGCGGCCTGCCAGCTTTTCGATCCACTGTACAGGGTCACCGCCGCCTGCAACCACCCAATGGGTGTCGATTTCGCCCTGCACGGTTGGGGCGTTGTCGTAGATTAAATCCAGGCCGGTCTTTTTGCCAAAACGCACAAATTCAAAATGGTGGTTGTGATATACGAAATGTATGCCGGCTTCTTCCAGCTTCTGGGCAATTTCCTCTGCCTCTTTGGCAAAATCGATGAAGCCTTGCTCTGAATTGCGCGGGAACAAATCACCGGGCATAGAACCAAGGCCGGCATAAGAGCAGCCATAGATTTTATGTTCTTCAATCAGCTCGTCCAATTCATTCTTAAAACGGTTGAATCCGTTATGTGTGACAATAATCCGAAGGCCGTTATCGTCCATAATGCGGCGCATACGGTCGGCAGGGATCTTGGCAAGGCCGGAAATTTGCACGTTCTGATAACCGATGGCAGCAATTTTCTCCATACTTCTAGCAATATCCTCTTCGGATTTGCAGAAATTGCGTACCGTAAAAAGTTGGGCGGCCAATTTTGAATTGTTCATATGGATTCTCCCTTTCAGAATTCTTGTTTTAATGCAACATACAGCCGCTGATAGCGCTTATGAGCAGTACGATATAGCGGCGTATTCTCTAAAATGGGGGCAAGTGCCGGCTCGTTGTCAAAGGAAACGGCATTGCAAGCGGCCGGAACGGAAGGATACAAGCCAACACCTACGCCTGCAAGCAACGCAGCACCCAGTGCCGGGCCGCCGGCCTGGAAGGGGGCGGAAACAGAACGGCCAAACACATCGGCCAGCATCTGACGCCAGAACACGCTTTTGGATCCCCCGCCGGACAACCGGATTTTCCCTGCGGAAAGGCCAAGAGCCTCGATCAGCTCAAGGCAATCGCAAAGGGAAAAGCTTACGCCTTCCATGATGGCTCGTAGTAAGTCGCGCCGTTTGTGTATGGCGGACAGGCCGAAGAAAACACCGCGCGCCGCCGGATCTAAATGCGGAGTGCGCTCGCCCATTAAATAGGGTAAAAAGAACAGTCCATTACAGCCAAGGGGCGAAAGTGCGGCCTGTTGGTCGAGCAAAACGTAGGGGTCAACGGAAAGTTGGGCAGCGGCTTCTATTTCCGCCGCGCAAAACTCGTCTTTAAACCATTTCAGGGAAAGCCCCGCGGCCTGCGTCACGCCCATGACATGCCAACAGCCGGGGACTGCGTGACACAGAGTGTGCAGCCGTCCCATGGGGTCAATGGTCAACTGATCTGTGTGAGCAAAAACAACGCCGGAGGAGCCGATGGTAACGGACACCACACCCTGCTCCACAATTCCGTTGCCCACCGCCCCCGCCGCCTGATCTCCCGCGCCGCCCGCCACAGGTGTGCCTTGCAACAGGCCGGTTAGTGCAGCGGCAGGCAAGGAAACTTTCCCGCTGATTTCCGGCGATTCAAAAACAGGAGGGAGGAGGGAAGCGTCGATAGACAACCCCTCCAGCATCGTTGGACTCCATTTGCGGGCGGGAACGTCCAAAAGCTGGGTTCCGCTGGCATCGGAAACCTCGGTGGCAAAAATGCCGGTCAGCTTGTAGCGAATATAGTCTTTCGGAAGCAGAATCTGCGCGCATTTGGCAAAGACTTCCGGCTCGTTTTCCTGCACCCAAAGAATTTTCGATGCGGTAAAGCCGGTTACGGCCGGGTTGCCGGTGATGGCAATGAGCCGTTCTCTTGTAAACCGGTCAGTAAGCGTCTGCGCCTGCGGGGCCGTTCGCTGGTCGCACCAGAGAATGGCTGGGCGCAGGACTTTTCCGTTTTTGTCCAGAAGCACAAGCCCGTGCATTTGGCCGGACAGTCCAATAGATGCAACCTCCGAGGGCAAAACGCCGCTTCGTTCCAGTACAGAATGCACCGTTTCTACCGTTGCGTTCCACCAATCGTCCGGATTTTGCTCGGCCCAACCAGGGTACGGCTGGTACAGAGGATATTCTGCTAACGCATCGCAAACGGGGCGGCCGGAGGTATCGAATAAAACGGTTTTCGTGCCGGATGTGCCGATGTCAATTCCAAGAAGATACGCCATACCATCCTTCCTTTCAGGCTTTAAAGTCGACTATATGTACAGATTTAAAAGCGTTTCTAAGTATTCTTGCCGGCCGCTTTCCAGCTTGATTTCATCTAAAGTATGCGCATGGACCGCCAGAGATTCCAGCGTGGCTTCGCCGTTTACGATAGATGCGCCGATGCCGATTTGGAAGCTTTGGTAACGCTTTTCGATAAATTCGTCAAACACTTTGTCCGTTATCAAAGCCGCGGCAATGCGAAGGCCCCTGGCAAATCCGTCCATGCCGGCAATATGCCCAAGGAACAGATCCTCGGGGGTGAACGAACCGCGACGCACCTTGGCGTCAAAGTTCAGACCGCCGGGGGCGATGCCGCCTTGCTTCAGCACTTCCAGCATGCAGAGCGTTGTTTCGTAGATATTGGTGGGGAATTGATCCGTATCCCAACCTAAAAGCAGATCGCCCTGATTGGCGTCAATGCTGCCAAGCGCGTTGTTAATCCGGGCCATGGCCAGCTCATGCTGGAAGGTATGCCCGGCCAAAGTGGCATGGTTGGCCTCGATGTTCAGCTTAAACCGGCCTTCCAGCCCATACTTTTGCAAGAATCCCAACACGCCCGCCACATCAAAATCATACTGATGCTTGGTGGGCTCTTTCGGTTTGGGTTCTATCAAAAGCTGCCCTTTGAAGCCGATTTTATCTGCATAATCGGCCGCAAGGCTTAAAAATCTTGCCAAATTGTCAAGCTCTAAGGAGAAATCTGTGTTTAAGAGCGTTTCATACCCTTCGCGCCCGCCCCAGAAAACATAGTTTTCACCTTTTAGGCGAACCGTAAGCTCTAGGGCTTTTTTCACTTGTGCCGCGGCATAGGCAAACACATCGGCCGAGCAGGAGGTGGCCGCGCCGTGGACATAGCGGGGATGGCTGAACAAGTTGGCAGTTCCCCATAAAAGCTTAATGCCGGTCTGGGTCATCAATTCTTCGGCCAAATCCGCCATCTCGTCTAAGTTTCTGGAAAATTCGGCCAAAGAGTTCCCTTCCGGTGCTACATCGCAGTCGTGGAAACAGAAATACGGAATCTGTAGCTTCTGCATAAGCTCAAATCCGGCACGCATTTTGATTTTGGCAAGTTCCATGGGGTCATTGCTTGCGGATTCCTCGTAGGGGCGGATGGCCGTACCCCGGCCAAAGGGATCTGTGCCGGTGGCACAAAGGGTGTGCCAGTAGGCCATGGAAAAACGCAGGTGTTCTTTCATGGTTTTCCCTAGAATAACTTCGTCCGGGTTGTAGAATCTAAAGGCAAAAGGATTTCTGCTGTTAGGACCTTCATAAGAGATCACAGGAATATTAGGGAAAAAATAATCCAACTTAATCACTCTCCTTTATGACTTTTATTGTAAACGAATGATCGGCGAATTGCAACTATTTTAGAGGCGGTATTGTTGTAATTGCGGTTGGGAAATGGTATAATGAGCAAAGATAAGCGTGTTCTGCAACATACAGCGGTTAATTTTGCGCTTTGGGCGAGAAAATCTTCTGTATATGCAGAAACTTATAGAAGCGATTTTACCTAGCGCAGGGGCGTAAGCCTTTTCTGCCCAAAAAGGAGAGAGCCGTTGTGGAAGTGAAAGCAATTGCAAAGGGCGTTTGGCCCACAATGATTACCCCCTACACGGAAGAGGGGAAAATTGACTATGCCATGGTTGAAAACCTGGTGGAATGGTATATTGAGCGCGGCGTGGCCGGTATTTTCGCGGTCTGTCAGTCGTCGGAAATGTTCTTCCTCTCTGAAGAAGAAAGAGTGGAGCTTGCTCGCTTCATCGTGAAGCAGGTCAACGGCCGTGTTGGCGTCATTGCGTCCGGTCATGTGGCGGATGATTTGGAAGAGCAAATTCGCGGCATTTATAAAATGGCCGAAACAGGCGTGGAGAATGTGGTTTTGCTGCCGAACCGCTTTGCCAAGCCTGATGAAGGCGACGACGTAATGCTGAAAAATCTGGAATACGTGCTGAACAAGGTGGATTCCGTTCCGTTTGGCTTCTATGAATGTCCCGCGCCCTATAAGCGCTTGCTTTCGCCGGATGTCGTTGCCTATTGTGCGGATACGGGCCGGTTTAGCTTCTTAAAGGATACTTGCTGCGACGCGGAACAGGTTGCCGAAAAAATTAAGGCTGGCCGCGGCATTGTTGGTATTTACAACGCCAACTGCGCACAGCTTCTCATGACCCTTCGAGCCGGCGCCGCCGGTTTCTCGGGCGTTATGGCCAACTTCCATCCTGAGCTTTATGTCTGGCTTTGCGACAACTATGAAACCCAGCCTGAGCTGGCAGAGCGCGTTCAGAATTTCCTGGGCTTGGCCTCTTGCATTGAGGGCAGAGCGTACCCGGTCTGCGCTAAGAAATACATAAAGGATTTCCATTTCCCGCAGATGAGCGACTTCTCTCGCTCGGTCAACCGTGCAAGGCTCATCTCCTCCAACAAGACGGAGCTTGAGCAGATGCATGCTCTTTACAACGAGCTTTTGCCCTTGTGGGGAATCGAATTCCCGTTTAAAGTCTAAAAGAAAAGGCGCAGCAATGGTCAGCAGGCCATTGCTGCGGCTTTGCATTTCTGTTGAATGCCATAAGCCCGGAAAGGGCAGGGAGGAATATGCAATGGCAATGGTTGCCCCTTCGCTTTTATCTGCCGATTTTACGAATTTTGCCGCCGCCCTTGATTTTCTGGAACAGGCCGGCGCCGATATGGTCCATTGCGACGTAATGGATGGGTCGTTTGTTCCCAATATTAGCTTTGGCCAGCCTATGATTGCCGCCCTGCGCAAAAAAACCAAACTGCCGCTGGATGTGCATCTGATGGTGCAGGAACCGGGGCGATATGTAGGCGAATTTGCCGCTGCCGGGGCGGATATTATTACCGTCCATGCAGAAGCGTGTACCCACCTTCATCGCACGCTGCAGCAAATTAAAGAAACTGGCACAAAAGCCGGCGTTGCCCTGAACCCGGCCACACCGCTTAGTGTTTTAGAATACGTTATGGACTATGTAGACCTAATTCTTTGCATGTCTGTAAATCCCGGGTTTGGCGGCCAGAAATTTATCCCTGCTGTGTTTGAGAAAGTCCGAAAGGCAGCAAAGATGATACTAGCGTCCAAGCGCGACATTTTGCTGGAAGTTGACGGCGGTGTCAACGAAGAAAACGCGCCTGAGCTTCGCAAGGCAGGCGCAACACTTCTAGTGGCCGGCAATGCTGTATTTAAAAATGCTGATTCTGCGGCGGCCATTCGTCATATTAGAGGTGACAGTCTCTTATAATTGAGTATAGAAAGAATAAGGAAGCCATGTAAAAATGAGAATCTTTGATTCCAGAATTCAACGAATAAAACACGAGGTTTTGCGAGAAACGGCGCGTTATGCCATGGAAAACCGCTTGTCCGATGCGCTTACAGAAATTCCCCATATGCTGATAACAGGCGAAGAAGCGACTATGCGCTGCTGTGTCTACAAAGAGCGGGCGATCATCGGAGACCGGATTCGACTGGCTATGGGAGGAAACCAGCACAACCAGAACGTGATTGAAGTTTTGCCTATTGCCTGTGATGAATGTCCCGTCCAGCGCTATGAAGTAACAGATATGTGCCGGGGCTGTATTGCCCACCCCTGCGAGGACACCTGCCATTTTGGCGCCATTTCCTTTGGTCGCCGGAATCAGCGTGCCGCCATCGATTCGGATAAATGTGCAGAGTGCGGCAAATGTGCAGCGGCCTGCCCGTATGGTGCCATTATCAGCCGCCAGCGGCCCTGTGAGCGCGCCTGCAAAACGAAAGCTGTTTCCCAGAACCTTCAGAAAAAGGCTCGTATCGCCGAAGAAAAATGCGTCGCCTGCGGCGCATGCGTAATCCAATGCCCGTTTGGAGCCATGATGGACAAAAGCGACATTTTAACCGCCGTATCCATCCTGCAAAACCCAGACCAAACGAATATCTATGCGATTATAGCACCCTCCTTTGCTTGTCAGTTTGATTATGCCAACTTAGGCCAAGTCATTGCTGGCATCAAAGCCCTTGGCTTTACCTATGTCTTAGAGGTGGCGCTGGGCGCTGACATGACGGCCATAGAGGAGGCAAAAGAGCTTACGGAAAAGGGGTTTCTGCTAAGCTCGTGCTGCCCGGCGTTTGTGGATTATGTGAAAAAATTCTTTCCCGCTTTGCAAAAGCACATCTCACATACGCCTTCTCCCATGGTTATGCTGGCCAAACATATCAAAGCAAAGGATCCGACGGCCAAGGTCGTTTTCATCGGTCCTTGTACGGCGAAGAAAACAGAGGTCAACCGGGCGGAAGTTTCAGCTTATGTAGACTGTGTACTTACATTTGAGGAATTGCAAGCCCTTATCGACAGCAAGAATATCGATTTAAACCAGCTTCCCATGGAAATGCTTGACACGGCATCCTACTTCGGCAGAAGCTTTGCCGCCTCCGGGGGTTTGTCCGGCGCCGTTGCTCAGGCCATAAAGGAGCAGGAGCTTGCGTTTTCCGTTCGTCCCTTGGTATGTAATGGGCTGGAAGAATGCAAGGTAGCATTGTTAAAAGCCTCTAAGGGCATTTTGGCGGAAAATTTTGTGGAAGGTATGGCCTGCGTCGGCGGGTGCATTGGTGGTGCTGGCTGTCTGACCCATCATAAGAGCGACAAAGCGGACATTGAAAAGTTCAGCCGCCAGGCTTTGTCTACTACTATTAGCGGCGCAATTGCCCAGCATGGCTCTTTGCCAAAGACACAAAAGTAATCAAAAGGGTCGGCATTTGCCGACCCTTGGTTTAAAAGGAATAACTATGCGTAGTTATAATATTATCAAATTAACAGATATGCCGTCTATTAAAGAAGAAGCGGCCCATTGGTTCCATCAAAAATGGGGCGTTCCCTTGGAAGCCTATTGGGAAAGCATGGACGAAGCGTTAAACAGCAGTACACCTGTGCCGCAATGGTATGTTGTGAAGGAAGGCGAGCAGATCGTCGGCGGTCTGGGCATTATCGAGAACGACTTCCACGACAGAAAGGATTTAACTCCTAATGTGTGTGCCGTTTACGTGGAAAAAAGCCATCGCGGGCAAGGGATAGCCGGAAACCTGCTGCAATTTGCCTGCGACGATATGGCAGCACAGGGAATAGACACTTTATATCTCATAACAGAGCATTCTACGCTTTACGAAAAGTACGGGTGGGAGTTTTACTGCATGGTGCAGGGCGAGGGTGAACCGGGACTGTCAAGAATGTATATTTATAGAGCAAAATAAGGTGCAATTCACACGGGTAAGCTTTACAAAAGAGGGGAAAGAAAACCTTCATTTGGAGGCGATGTATATGAACAATCAAGATCCCGTGCAAAGGTATCATACATACAGGAAAACGAGCAAGCAAACCGACTGTTTCGGCTGGGTTGTGGTTGGGCTGCTTGCCGTTTGGGCGCTTATTTTGCTTCTTCAAACGCCCGGGGTGCTATTTTTTGCATCGCTTTTTTTTCTGCCTCCGGTAGTTTTGGCAAGCGTAGCCCGGCATATCTGGAACTTGGTTTGTAAGAAAAAGGGCAAGCCAATTAATTCGTCTTACCGCCGGGCGATGGTAGTTGCCGTTTTCTATCTGGGGCTGTTTTTGGGTTGGCTCATCATCCGATGGGTGCTCGTTTCGCCGGGGCAGGAGGGGCCTGATTTTGCCGGCGTTATGTTGCTTGCCGGGGCGGTGGCGGCCATTTTTGTAATGCAAGGCATCTCAGAAGGAAGCAGAAAATAGAGACACATACATAGGAGGGGGAAGGATGGCGCGTTTGCAGGGGCAGAAGCTCAAGATTTTATATCTGCTCAAGATACTCAAAGAGGAAACCGACGAAGCACACCCGCTTACTTTGGCAGAAATCATAAAACGGTTGTCTGATTACGGTATTTCTTCCGAACGCAAGAGCCTTTACAATGATTTGGAATCCCTTCGTTTGTTTGGGTATGAGATTATAAGCATCAAATCTAAGACCACTTCCTATTACCTTTCCGAAAGAAGGTTTTCTTTGCCCGAACTCAAGCTTCTGGTCGATTTGGTGCAATCCTCTAAGTTTATCACCCATAAAAAGTCCATGGAGCTGATTGAAAAGCTGGAAAAGCTGGCGAGCGTCCATGAAGCAAAGCAACTGCGACGGCAGGTTTTTGTGGCCGGCAGGGTTAAAAATATGAACGAAAGTATTTATTACAACACGGACGCCATACATCAGGCAATCGCGGAAAACAAGCAAATCAGCTTTCGTTATTTTTCCTACACGGTTTCCAAGAAACGGGCATATCGCCGCGACGGGGCACGCTATCAGATCAGTCCGCTGGCCCTTTCCTTTGGAGAGGAAAATTACTATCTAATCGGATATGACGGAGAAGCCGGGCAGGTAAAGCATTACCGCGTGGACAGAATGGTAGGTATCCAGGTGGAAGAAACGCCGAGGGAAAGCGAAGATGAGTTGCCAAATCTCGACTTAGCGGCCTATGCCGGCAAGATCTTCTCCATGTTTAGCGGGGAAGAGCGGGAGGTCACCCTTTGGTTTGCCAATCGTTTAGTTTCGGTTGTCATTGATCGGTTTGGGAAAGATGCCCCTATCCGCCCCGTCGATGACGGATACTTTACCGTAACCATGCCCGTCTTTGTCAGTCCTCAGTTCTTCGGCTGGCTGGCAGGCTTTGGAGGAGAAGCCGGTTTAATAGGGCCGAAAGAAGTAGTGGAGGCGTATCAAAGGCACATGCAGGCCGTGTTAGACGCAAATCCTACACATATATGAATAAAACAGGGAACTCACACAGAGTTCCCTGTTTTTATGTATGTACGAGTTGTTAGATTAAGAAACGTGCAAACTGGTCCCGATCCAGCTCGGCAGCGGAGTTTTCATCCAAATACAGCGTCCAATCCGGGTGCATTTTGAGCATAGCGGCGGGAATAGAAGGAGAAACCGGAAGCGTCAGCGTGTTTTTCACCGCTTGGGCTTTCACAGCGTGGGGAACAACGGAGATAATCGCTTTGCTTTGCAGAATCTGGAATACAGACATGGAAACTGCCTGCTTGGGCACGGAATCTAAATCCGGGAACCAGCCTTCGCGCACCTGCTGCTTTTTGCAGGCATCGTCCAGTGTGACAATGATGAAAGGATCGGTTGTGGCAAAATCCGCAGGGGGATCGTTAAAGGCAATATGTCCGTTTTCTCCGATGCCAATAACGCCCACATCCACAGGCTTTTCTAGCAGCTTTGCGCTGATATCGGCAATGGCCGTTTCAATGTCGCCTTCCACATTTACCAGATGCACCTGGGTCAGGTTCGCAACACGGGCCAGGAAACGTTCCTTCAGGT
>DUUG01000104.1 GCA_012841675.1 Clostridiales bacterium | reverse complement strand
CTTCGACATGAAAAAGGTCTACCAGCCGTGGCACACGGAGTATGAAAACGGTTCCGTCACCATTACAAGCCGCCGGAAATTTATCTCCTTAGAGGATTTAGAGCTTGTGTGGAAGCTGGAATGCAACGGCAAAACCGTGGCTTCCGGTAGGGTGTCGCTGGATATTCTCCCCGGCGAAAGCAAAACCTTCCGCCTGTTTGACCCCGCCATTGCAGTTGGTGACGGTTTCCTGACGCTTAGTTTTGTAAACCTCAAGGATTCGCCCCTTATTGCAGCCGGATTCGAGCAGGGCTTTGACCAGTTCCGGGTCAGCACCGCCGCGGCAAAACCCGTTTCCGCCGGCCGCATTCCCACCATAACCGAGGACGGCCGCTATATCCGCGTACAAGTGGGCGAAACCGTCTACAGCTACGACAAATCCTACGGCCGGATCTTCTCCATCTCCGCCAACGGAAAGGAAATGCTCGCTTCCCCCATCGGCCTGTGCATTTATCGGCCCATGCTCTACAATGACAAAACTCCCTTCTTCAAAACACACCTGTGGTTCCACGCCGCTTTCCAAAAAACCTTCCGCGTGGAATCTCATGTGGATAAAAACGGCACGGTCGTTATCTCCGCCCAAATCGGCTTCGGCGCGCCTTCCGCCCCGACGCTGATCCGCGGAACGGCAAGCTGGCATTTCACACCCGACGGCTCTGCCAATTTTGCGTTCGAAGGCAACTGGCGGGAAAAAGTGGATAAACTGCCTAAAATCGGTTTGGAGTTTATGATGCCGGAGGGCTTTGAGCAGGTGCAATACTACGGCCACGGGCCGTTTGAGGCCTATATTGACCGCCACCGCTCCTCCAAAGTAGGCCACTACCGCACCACCGTCACCGACATGTACGAGCCATACGTGAAACCGCAAGAGTGCAGCTCTCACTACGGCACCTTGTGGGCCACTGTGGCCGACGAGACGGGCCATGGTCTGCTCTTTGCCCCCTACGGCGAAGGCAGCCAGCTTTGCTTCAAGGCCTTGCACTATACCAACCTACAAATTGACGAAACCGCCCATTCCTGGGAGTTGGAGCCTTTAAAGGAAACGGTGGTCAGTCTAGATTACCGCTACAACGCCCTTTCCGGCACCGACCGGATTGCCTCCAAAACACCACAGTATTATCTGAACGAAAAAACGCTTAAATTTGGCTTCCGCATCAAACCCGTGCAGATGGGCGCTATCGATCCGTTTGACGAAATTTATAAATAGAAAAAGAGCCTTCCTTAAGGAAGGCTCTTTTCATTAATTTACTGATCAAAGAACGCATCCAGCGCCGCATTCACGACAGGCTCCCACTGCTCAATGGCGGCAGCCGGGGTCAAGCCGTGATAGCTTACGCCGGAAACAATGCCTTCATCCGCCGCATCCCAAATTTCGGGGGTCATCTTGGCGTAGTTTAGCTTGAAGTTCGGCAGGATGTATTCAATCATCATTTCCTTGTCCTCTTCCGTGCGGCAACGGCCATCGTCAAGCACATCCAGATAGCTTTCGGTGTCGTTGACGATCAGCGCCCACTCGTTGAGGATACCTACCAAAACATCCAAATCCGTCTGCGTCGACTGGATTACCAGCAAGTCGTTGTCATTGTGCATGGCAACATACTCTGTGGCGTCGGGGCCTAGCGGCATGGGAACAATGCCGTAATCGTGGTTCGAGTTGTAAATCGTCTGAGTCGGACCATTGATATGGTTCATAGCGGCCCAGTTAAAGCAGATTTTGCCTTCTGCAAAAGCCTGACGAGCCTCACCGGAGGATGGAGCGTCCCATCTCGTGCCGTCGCCATAGTTCATATCATAGAGGAATTGCAAAGCGCGAATGCCGGCAGGCGTGTTAATCGTGCAAACCCACTTGCCTTCTGCATTCTGACCGATAAATTCCACGCCGTTGGAAATGGCTTCCTGGCCCCAAGCCGTGGCACCCGTGCCCCAGATATCGGGAACACCGTCGCCATCCGTATCCTTGGTTACGGCTTTCGCAATGGTTCTATACACATCCCAGGTCCATTTCTTTTCCCTAGTGAGCTGATACAAATCATAGTCACCGGCAGAAGCTACCAAGGATTTATTGAATGTAACAAAATAACCGGAAGGGGCGGCCACATACTTGGAAGCAACCTGTAAGCCCCAGTGCTTGTCAAACAAATAGGTCTGCTCAATAGCAGGCGTAAACCAGCGCGTTTCATCAAAGGGCTGCAAACCTGCCGCCTGCAGCTCGGGGCCATCCACCGCCAAAATTGCGTTGGCTTTGGCAGCCGG
>DUUG01000103.1 GCA_012841675.1 Clostridiales bacterium | reverse complement strand
TATGGGGCCGTTCAGGGCTTAACGGAATTTCTGCCGATTTCAAGCTCCGGCCATCTGGCGATTGCGGCGCTGCTTCTGGGCGAGGGCGGGCAGGACAATGTCGCGTTTTTCCTGCTTCTGCATTTGGCAACGTTTATTGCCGTCTGCCTCGTTTATTGGAAGGATATTTGGGAGCTTTTGAAAGAACTAATTTTGTTCATCCCTCAAACGATTCGAAAACACCCCTCTCAAAACCCGGAGGCGCGGCGTCTGCTCGGGCTTATGATTCTGTCGCTTTTGCCGCTTTTTCTCGTGCTTCCCTTTCAGAGTGAGTTAAAGGAAACGTTTGACAACCCGTTTATTATTGGCGCAGCGCTTTTATGCACGGCGGTATTGCTGTTTTTTGCCAATCGGCGGAAAAATAACGGCAAAAACGTTGCGGAAATTACGGTCAAAGACGCACTTATCATTGGTGTTGCCCAGCTTTTTGCCGTGATTCCGGGGCTGTCCCGGTCGGGAACAACCCTTGCTGCCGGCCTTTTCTGCGGACTAGAGAGGGAAACGGCCGTTAAATACTCGTTTATTTTGAGCCTGCCCACCATTTTAGGTGCCGTAATACTGGAATACAAGGCGATTTTTACCCTTGCCAATCAAAATCTTGGACCGTATCTCATCGGTTTTGTCACAGCAGGCTTGCTTGGATATGCTGCTATTGGTTTGGTGCGCTTTCTGTCAAGGACAGGGCGGCTTAGTATCTTCTCCGTTTACTGTGCGCTGGTTGGTACGGCACTTATCGTATCACAGCTTGTGTAGGAGGGAGGTTCTGCGTGGCACAAAAGAAATCATCGAAAAAGAAGGCCTCCCAAACATCGTCTAAAAATCAAAGCAAGTCTCGCTATGGTATTTCGGCGGAAATGATGGTGTTTTTGCTGACATTGTTCGCCGTTTTACAGTTAATCGGCTGGTTTGTCAGAGAGGGAGAGTTCCTAAAATGGGCGCATCAGGGGTTTTTGGCTATTCTGGGCCCCGGTGCGTATACGGTTCCCTTTGTCATGCTTTTAACGGCGTTATATCTGCTTTTAACGCTGCGTAAGAAAAAGAATGTTAGATGGCTGGTTTCTCTTTGGATGTTGCCTGTCTGGGTTGGCATGGTGGGGCATTTAATTCTGTCTAAAACCAGCCATGGGTGGGAGCTTTTGCCCTATATGCAAGACGGAATGCAGTACTTAGGCGGCGGGCTGATTTCCGGCGGGCTGACAGAGCTTTTTTCCGCCGGCATTTCCAAGGTCGGAACGGCCGTATTACTGGCCGCGGCGCTGTTTTTCCTTTCCCTTGGCATTACAAATCAATCCTTTGCCAGCCTGATGGAAAAGCTGCATCTAAGGCTTGCCGCGGCGGCGGAAAGAAAGCGCGAAGAGTATCAGCTTCGGCGGATGCAAAAGGAGCAGGAAGAAGAGGAAGAACCGGATGCGATTCCTATGCCTGTGTCTAAGCCGAAAATCGATATCCCCCTTTCGGGCGCTCGGCAGATTGATATTCCGCTGGATGATACGCAAGAATCCGAAGTGTTTGAGGCTGCCCCTGCCGTTCCCGTGGCGGTGATGGATCCGGAACCGGAGGGAATAGAGGAGCCGGCCAAGGCAAGTAAAAAATCCTCCAAGCCCTCCATGAGCCGAGAGGAATTGGAAGAGGAAATTGCCCAAGTGCAGAAGGAAGCGGATCTGCCGCCTCCGGCCTACCAGTTTCCTCCCGTTACGCTTTTAAAAACGGCGCCTCCTTTGCAGGAGGAGAATGTGGAAGCCGAAATCCGGCAGAACGCCGAGCGACTTTTGCAAACGTTGCATAGTTTCAATTTAGAAGCTAAAATTATAAATGTGACGCGCGGGCCTTCCGTCACTCGGTACGAGATTCAGCTTTCCAGCGGGATTAAGTTTTCCCGCCTGACGTCGCTTTCTGACGATATTGCCCTCTCGCTGGCGGCACAATCGGTTCGGATTGCGCCGATTCCCCATACGTCGGCCATCGGTATTGAAGTGCCCAATAAGCTGGTGAATACGGTTTACATCCGGGATATTATCCAATCTTCCACCTTTGCCAACGCATCCTCCAAGGTGACGTTTGCTTTAGGACAGGATATTGCCGGAAGCCCGGTGGTTGGCGATATTGCAAAGCTGCCCCACTTGCTGGTTGCAGGTACGACAGGCTCGGGTAAGTCCGTCTGTATTAACTCGGTTCTCATCAGTCTGCTTTACAAGGCAAGGCCCGATGAGGTTCGCTTTATTATGATCGACCCCAAAATGGTCGAACTAAACGGCTACAACGGCATTCCCCATCTTTTGATTCCCGTTGTGACCGACCCGAAGAAGGCCGCCGGTGCCCTGCAGTGGGCTGTGATGGAAATGCTTCAGCGGTATGAACGGTTCAAGGCCATTGGCGTGCGTAACTTTGTTGAATACAACGCCGAGGTGCAGCGGCAAAAGGCAGAGCGTGACAAGGTTTCTCTTGTGGCGGCTGCTTTGGAGGAGAGTGGGGAAGAGGATATGCCTCCCTTTGATATAGATGAGGAAACCCACACTTCGAAAGAAGAAACGCCTGTGCTGGAAGAGTTGGCCCGTATTGTCATCGTCATTGATGAGTTGGTCGACTTGATGCTGGCCGCACCCGGGGAAGTGGAAGAGGCTATTTGCCGCATTGCGCAGATGGCACGCGCCGCCGGTATGCATCTGATCATTGCGACGCAACGTCCATCGGCGGATGTAATCACCGGTCTGATGAAGGCAAACATCCCCTCCCGCATTGCGTTTTCCGTGGCCAGCTCGCTGGAATCCCGGATTATTCTCGACCAGGCAGGGGC
>DUUG01000010.1 GCA_012841675.1 Clostridiales bacterium | reverse complement strand
GAAAATAGTAGAAGAAAACGTAAAACTTGCCATCTTGTGCAGTCCCCATAACCCGGTGGGGCGCGTTTGGACGGAGGAGGAGCTTACCCGGTTTGGCCAAATCTGTGTCAAACACGGCGTTCCCGTGGTGTCCGATGAAATCCACGCGGATTTTATATCCCCCGGACATAAGCATACGGTGTTTGCCTCAATTTCTCCGGATTTTGCCGAAAGTACGATTACCTGCACCGCACCGACCAAGACTTTTAACCTGGCCGGGCTGCAGATTGCCAACACCATCGTGTCCAATCAAACACTCCGGCGAAAAGTTAGAAATGCCATGCACCGGGCAGGGTATCATCAAGTCAACGTCATGGGGCTTACGGCCTGCCGGGCGGCTTACCGGGAGGGAGGCCCTTGGCTTGACGCTTTGAATGGGTATCTGCAGAAAAATCTCGCGTATTTGCGGCAGTTTTTGGAGGAACACCTGCCCCAGATTCGCTTAGTCGAACCGGAAGGAACGTATCTGGTATGGCTTGACTGCCGTGGGCTTGGTTTGACGGATCAAGAGCTGGAGCATAGATTGTTCCATCGGGCCGGAATATGGCTGGACGAGGGCCCCATGTTCGGCACCGGCGGCAGCGGCTTTCAGCGGATCAATATTGCCTGTCCCCAACCAGTTTTGGAAAAAGCACTAAAGCAGCTTACAAAAATTCTGCCATAGCATTCACGGCAAATTTGGCACAGAACGCAGGGTTCCCGTCCTTAATAAGCGGTAGAAATCAAAAAAAGCTGGCACCAAATCGGTGCCAGCTTTTTCATGGTGCAATGCATGAATGCATGTAGGTAAGTTAGCTCTGACGGAATACCTTATCCAGCTCTGCCTGGATTTTGCCTTCGAAAGCTTCGGCCGCTTGGGAAGGCGTCATGTTGCCCTTGTAGACGGAATCGTAGAATTCCTTACGAGTGATTTGATACATATCATCGCTGCACTTGGCAATGTTCATCTTGGCATATGGCAGCAAGTAGTCAAACAGCATCTCGACGGATTCCTCGTCATACTGCAGGGCCTCGGCGATAAACTCTCTGTACCCATCCATATCGTGGAGATGGTAGCCGATTTCATTCATAATCTTGGCACCGTTTTCCCAGCCGTCGTTGGAGGTCAGGCAGATGAAGGTGTCAACGTCTACCATGTTAATCATGTAGTGGTCCACATCCGGGCCCTTGGGGATAGGCAGAAGGCCTACAGGGTCCGTCATCTTGAAGGTACCGCCTTCACCGAAGTTGGGGCCGTACAGACCGGCAAAGCCTGCCTTGCCTTCATAGAACATATTGCGGCGGTCGCCGCGGCCCGGAATGGCTTCGCCTTCCAGAGGAAACTGTACATTGGGGTCGCCCGAAATGCCAGTCATGAAATAAAGGGACTTAATCAGCTTGGGGTCGGAAAGGTTGCTATACCATCTGCCATTGGCCTCATCCCAAAGAATAGGGCCGGTGCCGTTGGACCAGATCTCGTTGCCGTCCGTATCCAGAGCCACGCCCCAGATATCATACTTACCGTCACCGTCGAGATCCTTGGTGATTTTCCGGGCAATTTCCAGGAACAGATCATATTCCCATTTGCCATCGCGGACTGCCTGGAACAAAGCGGCGGGGTCGTAGCCGGCTTCGGCAACCAGTCTCTTGTTGAAGGCATACACATGGCCAAAAGCCATCTGGTCATATTTTCCGGAAATATCACAGGCCCAAACATGTCCGTTCAGTTCCGTCATCAAAGTGTAGGGCTGATGGAAGTTGTTGGGGTTAAAGAGATCCAATCCGGCTTCCCGCATTTGATCGGAATCCAGAGGGATCAGACCGCCCATCATGGAAAGGGGAATCCAGGAAGACTGGCGGGCACGAACAAAGTCGGCAATTTTCGTGCCGGAGATGACCGATGCCGTCAAGTTGTCCATGCCGTTGCCGGGATCGATGAAAAGGATTTTGCAGTCGAACTTTTCTTCGATCTGTGCATAGATTTCCTTCAGTTCGTCGGCGTTGGCCGTTTCACCTTCCGGCCGATAGCCGCTGTGTGCATGCGCCCAAAGGAATTCATAGCCGTTCATTTTGACTTCTTCAACAGCGGGTGCCGTGGTTTTATCCGGTCCTTTGGTTGTGCCGCTGCCGGGAACTGGGGTAGTTGACGGTGGATCTTTGTCTCCGCTGCAGCCGGCGACAATAGATGTTAGCATCAGCACCGTCAATAGCAAGGCCCATAAACGAATCTTCTTCATACGTGCATCTCCTTTACTCTCTTTTTAATATATTAAGGCTATTAACATTATAGGGCATGATTCATCATATGTCAACAGGAAAATTAAAATTCATGAACGTATACAGAATAATAGTTATATATTGTTGTAGTTTATGGGATAACTAATAAACAAATGTTAAAATTATAACAGATTTAGGAAAAAAATAGGAAGAAGAAATACACAAAAATATCTAAAAACTTTGCAAAATTTTCGAATAAATGAAAACCGTCAATCGACCGGATTGCATGGCAAAACAGAGGGCAAACCGTGCCAAAAGTGGTAATGTTTTAGCAAGCCTTGAAAAAACAGAAATAGGGCTTGACAAATCGACAAAAATACAGTATAATTTATGTGTTGTTTCTGAGTTGTTTGAAGTAAATATGGGGGTATAGCTCAGCTGGGAGAGCGCTTGAATGGCATTCAAGAGGTCAGCGGTTCGATCCCGCTTATCTCCACCAAGAAAGAGACTAAAAACGTAAGTTTTTGGTCTTTTTTATTACTTTTTAGCCTATTTGGTGGGGATATCACTCGTTCGCATGTCAGCCAAATTTGACGTTTTGACTGCGAAAACCCTTCTAATTTGAACTAATCCTGCGCTACAACCAAGCAAGTTATACCCCCAGCGACAATTCCATGACAGCAGTTTGACGCCGTGGCATTCAGAGAAAACAGAATAAACAGCGCTCAGAGCGCTTTGTACTATTTACCAGAATATACGGAGCGCCCTTTTTTTATGTTCAAAAGAAAAAAATGATTTATATAGCGCGTCTATCATGCCCAAATAAGGGCCGGTAGACGCGCCTTTTTTGTTGCTCGAAACCAAACGACTGGAGGTGTCTATTTGAAGCTATACGGAAGAATATGGAACTATAACGTGTGCGACTGCTGTTATTGTCTGTACTGGAAGGGGCTGCGGAAAGGCTGCACTTACGAGGACGGCTGCTGCTGTGATTTACCGCAGACGCCTCCGTTGCCAAAAGGTGCAACGCCTCCTCCCCCCAAAGAGCCTACCG
>DUUG01000102.1 GCA_012841675.1 Clostridiales bacterium | reverse complement strand
CTTTGTCCGGCAGGAAACGATCGTTAATATATCGCATGGAAAGCTGCACTGCCGCCTCAATGGCTTCGTCGGTAATTTTAATTTTGTGATGGGCTTCATAGCGGTCCCGCAGGCCTTTTAAGATCTGGACGGTGTCGTCCGCCGAAGGCTCACCGATTTGTACCGGCTGGAACCGGCGCTCAAGGGCCGCGTCTTTTTCCACATGCTTGCGGTATTCATCCAGTGTGGTTGCGCCGATGACTTGGATTTCTCCCCGGGAAAGGGCGGGTTTTAGAATGTTTGCCGCATCAATGGCACCTTCTGCACCGCCGGCGCCGATTAACGTGTGAATTTCGTCAATAAACAGGATAATGTTCTTGGCTTTCTTTACTTCCTCGATAATATTGCGGATGCGCTCTTCAAATTCGCCGCGGTACTTAGTACCGGCAATGACACCGGCCAAATTCAGCGTATAAACCGTTTTATCCTTGAGATTTTCGGGGATGTCGCCCAGGACAATTTTTTGTGCCAAGCCTTCGACAACGGCCGTTTTACCAACGCCCGGCTCGCCGATTAATACAGGATTGTTCTTTGTGCGGCGAGAAAGGATCTGGATGACTCGGCTGATTTCCTCGTTCCGTCCGATGACCGGGTCGAGGGCGGAATCGGCGGCCATGGCGTTTAAATTGCGGCCAAACTCATCCAAAAGTTTGCTAGCCCTCGGCGATTTCCCGCTTTGCTCCGGGCGCAGATTGCCGGCACCTGGGTTGGGCGGCATAGCGCCGCTGCCGCTGCCTTCGCCAATGGCACGGAGAATCGTATCGGCCAGCCGGCGCAAATCGCCGCCTAACAGCTCGGTCAAAATGCGAGCGCCCATGTTGTCGCCCTCGCGCAGTATGCCAAGGAGAATATGCTCGGTTCCGATATAGTTGTGGCCCATGCGAATGGCTTCTTCAGAGGCGAATTTTAAAATCAATTTTGACCTCGGCGTCAAATCCCGGGGCGTTACACCCGGATCGCCGATGCCGACCTTTTCGCGAATTTTCTCTGTAACACCTTCTACGGTGATTCCGTTAGCCGAAAGCGCTCTGGCGGCCACGCCTTCGTTTTCCCTCAAAAGCCCCAGTAGAATATGTTCGGTACCGATATAATTATGACCGAGGGAAACGGCGGAGTTATAGGCAAGACTGATGGCTTTGTTGGCTCGCTGTGTAAAGCGTTTATCGATCATACAATTCAATCCTTTCGTTATGGTTTGGGAAGAACACGCCTAATGAGTTCTGCCCGGTAGGCATCCCGTTCGTGTGCCGGCAAAGAGTGTCCTGCGGAAAGGGATAGCGTTGCCGGCATGATTTGTGATAAGAGTGCATTGAGAGCGGTCATGTCGGCCTTGATTAAGCCCAGGGAAACTCCCAGGCGGTAGTCTGATATGAGGGTCAATGCTTCGGAAGCCGACATTTTACGAGCATAGGTCAGCAGTCCCGCCGCCCGGAATACCTTGTCTTCCAACGCATTGGGGGCAGTTTCCAGCACCATTTTTCTGGCTTGCCGTTCCCGTTCGATAAGCCCGGTAACGACTTCCCGCACCTTTGCGATTTGCTCCTGTTCGGTGGTGCCGAGGGAGGACTGGTTGGAAATCTGATAGAGATTCCCGTGTTCTTTACTGCCTTCGCCGTAAATGCCGCGCACCGCGATTCCGAGCTTTCCTGCGGAATTGGCTAAAGCCGCCATTTGCCCTCCAGAGCCTAAGAGCGGCAGGTGCAGCATGACGCTGACACGCAGTCCCGTTCCCAAATTGGTCGGGCAATGGGTCAAATAGCCCAGCCGTTCGGAAAAGGCATATTTAAAGCCGTGCGAGGTAAGACCTTCGTCGATCATTGTGTCTAGCCGAATAGCCGTTTCCATGCATGCCTCCGGGCAAAGACCGGTGCCAAGAACTTGCAGGCGCATATGGTCCTCTTCGTTGAGCATAATGGCAATGCCGTTATCCGACGAATGGAGCAAAACAGCGCCGGCCGCCGGCGTGGCAAAGAACGGGGAAACCAGAT
>DUUG01000101.1 GCA_012841675.1 Clostridiales bacterium | reverse complement strand
CCTTTTCAAAACGGCAATGCCTATTACCATCGGCGCGCTCTTTTTCTCCCTTTGCAACACCATTGATGCGGTACTGGTGATGAACCGCTTGGGAAGCGCCGGCTTTGGCCCCAAGGAGGCCACCGAGCTTTACGGGGCATATACGGGGTATGCCGTAACCTTTTACACGTTGCCGGCCTCCCTCATAACGGCCTTGGCCGCCACCCTTGTTCCGGTCATTGCGGGAGCGGCGGCAAGAGGCAAAGAGGGGCTTCCGAAGATTCAAAAAACCAGCTCTGCCGCCATCCGGCTGACGCTTCTCATTGTGCTTCCCTGCGCTTTTGGCTTTGCCCTTCTGCCCGGACCGCTTCTTTCGCTTTTGTTTTCCAGAGCCAGCGACGTGGCCATAGCAGCGCCGCTTCTAAGGCTTTTGGCGCCGGCGGTGGTATTTACGGCGCTTTCGACGATTACCACCTCGATTCTGCAGGCCATGGGCGCCATGCGCGCGCCGATTTTTTCCTTTGCAGCCGGAGGACTGGTGAAGATTGCGGCCAACTTTGTGCTTATTGGCATGCCCTTGGTGAACATTCACGGCGCTCCGCTGGGCACACTGGCTTGCTACTTGGTCATTTCGGCAGTCAACTTGCTTATTTTGCGGCGGCGCTGCGGCAAGTTCCCTGCCTTTGGACGGGTGTTTTTGATACCTGCCGTCTGTTCGCTGGCGGCCACTCTGTCTGCCCGGGGCCTTTATTCGTTTTTGCTTTCCTGGCTTTCCTCCCGATTTGCTTTGGCGGCGGGGATTTTGCTTGCGGCAATACTTTACTTTGCCCTTTTGGCGGCATTAGGTGTAATTCGCAAGGAAGATATGAGAATGCTTCCTAAATTCGGGCGAAAAACGGAGGAAATTCGGGAATTATAATAAAATTGTTTCGACAACTACTTGCTTTTCAGGTGATATTGTGATACATTTAAAACAGAATGAAAAGTATACCTATCAGGATTTGTTGGCCATTATGGAACAACTCCGTGGTGAAAATGGTTGCCCTTGGGATAAAGAGCAGACCCATACGTCTATTCGCCGCAACTTTATTGAAGAGGTATACGAGGCCTGCGAAGCCATCGACGAAAGCGACATGCCCCTTTTGCAAGAGGAGCTTGGCGATGTGCTTTTGCAGGTGGTGTTCCATGCCCAGATTGCCAAAGAAAACGGCGTTTTTGATGAATCGGATGTGGTGGACGGGGTTTGCCGCAAGCTGATTATCCGTCATCCCCATATTTTTGGCGGTCTATCGCTAAAAACAGGGTCTTCTGCCGAGGTTCTCGATAATTGGGAGGCCATTAAAAACAAAACAAAGAAAAAAACCGCTGTGGAGGCGATTGGCGGCGTGGCCAAAAGCCTTCCGGCTCTGATTCGTGCCGAAAAGGTTCAGCATCGGGCCGCTAAGGTCGGGTTTGACTGGGATTCGCTTGCTCCCGTGCTGGACAAGCTCTCCGAAGAAATTGACGAGTTACGGCAGGCCGTTGCCGAGCCGGAAACTCTTGACAGCAAGGCGCATATAGCCGAGGAAATTGGTGATCTTCTTTTTGCGGCCGTTAACGTTGCCCGCCACTTAGGCGTTTCAGCCGAAGAGGCTCTTTCTGCTGCAACTGAGAAGTTTGAAAAGCGCGTAACCGCTGTGGCACAAAAATGCGACCAGCACGGCCTTGTTATGGAGCAAACTCCCCTTGCGCAACTGGACAAGATCTGGAACGAAGTGAAAAATGAAAACAGGAGGAACATAAATGAATAAACAAAGCTTAATAGATGCGGTTGCCGCGCGTACGGGGTTATCTAAAAAAGATTCTGATAAGGCGATTACGGCCATGATTGAAACGGTGCGCCAGGCCCTTTGTCAGAATGAAAAGGTGCAGTTGGTGGGTTTTGGATCCTTTGAAACCAAGGTGCGCCAGGCACGGAAAGCAAGAAACCCCCGTACTAAGGAAGTTATTGAGCTGCCTGAGCAGCGGGTTCCGGTATTTAAGGCCGGTGCGGCCTTAAAGCGCAATGTAGCCGGCGAATAAGCGTTGTATTCATTTTGAATTTCTATGAGACTCGATAAATATTTAAAAGTATCGCGGCTGATTAAACGTCGCACGGTGGCCAATGAAGCCTGCGACAATGAGCGGGTTATGGTAAACGGAAAAACGGCCCGGGCGTCGTACGCCGTGAAGGTGGGCGATGTGATCTCCATTCGTTTCGGAGAAAAGACCATAACGGTTGAGGTTTTGTCCGTGGTACCCCATGCAGGCAAGGAAGAAGCCGCCACCCTTTACAGAGAAATCTAACATATTCATATCCTTTGGTGCATATTCTGAAGTTGAGAAGGGATGTGCGTGCCAATGGAACAGAGAAAAGGAAAGGGCAATATTGTTTTAGAGGCGCGGGAAAAGCTGACAGCCACCGGAGTGTCTTCGGTGCTGGGGTTTGACGAAACCCAGATTGAAGCGGAAACGGCCTCGGGCCTTTTGCTTGTGCGCGGGGAAAACCTGCATATTGACAGCTTCGATACGGATACGGGAGAGCTTATGCTGTCCGGCCGGGTCGATGGGCTTGTATACACGGAAAGAAAGCCGAAACAAGGCTTTTTTGCGCGGATCCTGAAGTAGTATGGAAAATCCGGTCATGGTGCAGTTGCTGCATTTTTCCGCGGCGATACTTTTTGGCGGGGCAGCCGGCGTATGGTATGAGATCTGCGGTCTGTTTGCTTTTATGGGCAGAAAATGGCGGCGTCTGCTGTTTGATCTGCTTTTTTGGGCCGTATTACTGCCTGGAGCGTTTCTGTTTCTCCTATTTTTAAATGGCGGCGGTCCGCGAGGATATCTGATGATTGGGATGGCAAGCGGGCTTATATTGGTTCGATTTACCATGGGGGTCGGATTGGCCCGTCTGCTTGACCCGTTGCGGCATAAGCTTTATATAAAACGATGCAAACGGAAGGCGCAGAAGCGGCAAACGCGGGCGCAAAAACGGATCGGAAGGGAACAAATATGGCAAAAAAGGCAGCAATTCCCAGAAGAAGGCCAAGGCTGATTATTAAAGTCGTCTTGGTGGTTCTGGCGTTGTACATTGTAGGCACATATATTTCTCTCCAGACTCAGCTGCAGGAGGCAAGGACACTCCATGCCGAACTGAAACATGCGCAGGCGTTGGAACAGCAGAAAACCCAACAATTGCGCGAGGAAGTGGAAAGCGAGCTGGATCATTCGTATATTGCCAAAGTGGCAAGAGAGAAGCTTGGCTATGTGATGCCGGGCGAGCGCGTTTATATTGATGCAAACGGGCGCTAAGTTTTTTGCGGCGAAAGCCGTTTTATATAGAGAGAAGTAAAACCCTGAAAAATACGAAGGAGAAAGCAGCAGAGTTATGGATTTTACGCCAGGAACTATTCTTGAGGGGAAAGTTACGGGTATTATGAAGTTCGGAGCGTTTGTCGCATTGCCGGAAGGAAAGTCCGGCCTTGTGCACATTTCCGAAATCGCGAACACCTATGTCAATGATGTAAAAGATCATTTGACGGAAGGCCAAGTAGTGAAGGTCAAGATTATCGGCATCGACGATGCGGGACGCCTGAATCTTTCCATTAAAAAGGCATTGCCGCAGGAAGCGCCGGTGGCCGCCGGTTCGGCACAACCTCGCCGGGAGCCTGTTTTTACGGGTGTGAAAAAGAAACCCGTCAGCGCCAGCGATTCGTTTGAAGAAAAGTTAAAGGCATTTATGCAGGACAGCGAAAGCAGAATTTCCGGACTGAAAAACGCGGGTGACAAAAAGGGCGGAGTGCCGCGCCGCATGCGCACCAAGCAGGGCTATTAAAATACAAGGGCAAAAGGCGCGTTAATTAACGCGCCTTTCAATTTTTGCGTAAAAAAAGTGGGTGCGCCTGCACCTTGTAGCGGCCAAACGCACCCTATCGGGTTGGGGACTGGATATGACGGCGGACGAAGGGCTTTGGAGGGGTGCCCGCCGTGGTTATGCTAATCATAGCATAGCAGGTCTCCAAAATAGCACGAATCATGTCGAAGGAAAAACGGAAACGAAAAATGTAGCGCTTGAATTCAAAACGAAAGCGGAGAAAATCATGCGAATATTAGACACAAGGGAAATTGAAGAGGCCGTATGTCGGCTGTTTCTGAAGGCCAACCGTTATCTGCCCATGGACGTTAAAAAGGCCCTTCAAACGGCACATGTCAAGGAGGAAAATCCGCGGGCTAAGGTGCTTTTGTCACAGCTATGTGAAAATTTTGCCATAGCGGAAGAAACAGGCCTGCCCATTTGTCAGGATACGGGCATGGCCGTTGTGTTTATCGATCTGGGACAGGAAGTAAGCCTTACGGGCGACCTTTTGGAAACGGCGGTGAACAAAGGTGTGCGTCGGGCATATGAAGAAGGGTATTTGCGCAAGTCGGTGGTGGCGGATCCGCTTTTGCGGGAGAACACAGGCGATAACACGCCGGCGGTGATCTACCTTCGCTTAGTGGAAGGCAGCCAAGTGCGCATTGTTGCCGCGCCGAAGGGCTTTGGCAGCGAAAACATGAGTACGCTGCATATGTTCACCCCGGCGGCAACGAAGCAAGACATTCTGGATTTCGTTGTAAATACGGTCAAAAACGCCGGAGGGAACCCCTGCCCGCCGGTAACGGTGGGAGTGGGCATAGGCGGCACCATGGAAATGGCGGCATTGCTTGCCAAAAGGGCGCTGCTGAGGCCCTTGGATCAGCGCCATCCCCATCCATTCTACGCCGAAATGGAAGAAGAGCTGCTATGTTTACTTGCAGAAACAGGCGTTGGCCCGCAGGGCATGGGCGGACGAGCCACTGCGCTGGGTGCCGCTATCGAAACGTATCCGACTCATATTGCGGGCCTTCCCGTGGCGGTGAACATGGGCTGTCATGCGGCGCGCCATGCGGAGGAAACGGTTTAAAGGGCGGAGAAAGGGATACACTTAGGAAAAAGATGGTTTTCTTTGGCCCGTAAGTATGGTATAATTACAAAGACTTTATGGAACATCTTGCATAGGGAGGAAGTTGCTCATGAAGCACATCCAATTTCCCGGTCTTGGAATTGATTTAAAAATCAAACCGGAGATTTTTTCTATCGGGAATTTATCCATTCGCTGGTACGGCCTGATTATTGCCATCGGGTTTGCGCTGGCTGTTTGGTACTGTCTGAAAAGAAGCCCCAAGTTCGGCATCAAGCAGGATCATCTGATTGATATGCTTCTCATTGCAACACCGGCCGCCATTATCGGCGCCCGCCTGTATTATGTGGTACTGGCTTGGGATCAGTATGCAAGCAACCCCATCCGTGCTTTGTATATCTGGGAAGGCGGTATCGCCATCTACGGCGCCATTATTTTCGCGGCGCTGGCCGCATGGATTTTTGCGCGGGTGAAGAAAATCAACGCCATGAACTTATTTGATATCGGCGCCTTAGGCCTGCTCATTGGACAGGCTGTGGGCCGCTGGGGCAACTTTGTCAACGGCGAGGTTTTCGGGATTGCCACCGACCTGCCCTGGGGCATGCGCATCAATTACAGCCAGGCAGTGCACCCTCTGTTCTTTTATGAGTTCCTTTGGAATATGCTAGGCTTTGTGCTTTTTCATTTCATGTCAAAGCGCCGCCGGTTCTATGGGCAAATTTTCTGGAGCTATGTGGCGTGGTACGGCATCGGCCGCGGCCTTCTGGAAGGTATTCGCGCCGAGCAGGATATTTTGTATTTCTTCGATTCGGGTCTCAAGGCCTCTCAGGTGGTAGGCTTCCTGTCTGCGCTGGTGGCCCTTGGTATTCTGGCATACCGCTTTATTTTTTCTTCCGGCAGTGAGCCGATTTTGCTTTTGACGCCGGAGGAAGCGGCGGCTTATGTTTCGGTTTCGACGCCTAAAAATGATTCTTCCGAGGAAATCGTGGCGGAAGAAGCGGCGGAAACGGTGGAAATTGCCGAAGCGGTGGAACCGGATGTAGCCGATGCTTTGGAAGATCCCGACGAGCCGCAGGAGCCGGCATCGAAGGAAAAGTCGGAAGAGGCCGACGAGACAGAAAAAGATAACTAAGGAGTTTTTTCATGGCAATTCTCATGGACGGTAAGGCGCTTGCGGCCCGTTTGAGACAGCAAATCAAAGACGAGGTCGCACTTTTAACACAACAGGGGATCCAGCCTTGTCTGGCCGTAATTTTGGTGGGCGATGATCCGGCCTCCTGCTTTTATGTGGCCAATAAAGAAAAAGACTGTGCCGAATGTGGCATTAGAAGCATAAAATACGTCCTTCCTGCCGGTACAACAGAGCAGGAGCTGCTTGCACTGATTGCCCGGCTCAACAACGACCCGGCGGTGCACGGTATCCTGGTGCAGTTGCCCCTTCCCAAGGGGCTGTCCGCCGCCAAGGTGATTACGGCAATTTCGCCGTCGAAGGATGTGGACGCGTTTCACCCGGAAAACGTCGGCCGTGTTATGCAAGGGAAGTATACCTTTGCTCCGTGCACGCCGGCGGGGGTTATGAAGCTTTTGGAAGCGTATAACATCCCCGTAGAGGGGCGGGAGTGTGTGGTCATTGGCCGGTCTAACATCGTGGGCAAGCCCCAGGCCATGCTTTTGCTCCACGCCAACGGCACGGTGACCATGTGCCACTCGAAAACGGCCAACCTCGCGGAAGTGACCCGCAGGGCAGATATCCTCGTTTGTGCGGTGGGAATTGTCAACTTTGTGACGGCGGATATGGTCAAGCCCGGTGCGGTAGTCATCGACGTGGGCATGAACGTAAACGCCGAGGGGAAATTGACCGGCGACGTGGATTTCCCCGCAGTGGAAAAGATTACCTCGTACATCACGCCAGCGCCCGGCGGCGTTGGCCCCATGACCCGGGCGATGCTTTTGGAAAACACATTGACAGCGGCAAAAATGGCCGCCCAAGCATAAATTACATAGCGGAAAGAAAACGAAAGCAGCGTGAGACTAAAGTCAGGCGCTGCTTTTTTGTCGGGTTACATAAGAAGTGTATGGATTTCCACGAAGGGCAAGGCATAATTATACAAATTGCGTGTTTTATTTCCCTTTGCTATTGCGGAAATTCCAGATAAAATGTATAATAATGAGAAAGCGCCTTTGAGGGCGCGATCCGAAGAACGGAGGAAACTTGATGTTTGTTTCAGACGGTTTAAGCGTAAACGAGCAAGGGCATTTGACCATCGGCGGTGTGGATACGGTGGAACTGGCCAAAAAGTACGGCACGCCTTTGTATGTAATGGATGAGATGAGTATTCGCAGCGCGCTGCGTGAGTATAAAAAATCGATTGACGACAACTATGAAAACGGCGGCATGGTTGCCTTTGCCAGCAAGGCCTGTGCTTTCAAGGCGATGTATGAAATTGTCAAGGAAGAAGGCTGCGGAGCGGACGTGGTGTCCGGCGGCGAGCTGTATACGGCCATCCAGGCAGGCTTTCCCGCCGAGCGGCTCTATTTCCACGGCAACTTCAAAACCGAGGCAGAGCTTGCGCTGGCTTTGGATTACGGTGTGGGCCGCATCGTGGTAGACAACTGGGAAGAAATGGAAACCCTGTCGGCCATGGCAGCGGCCAGAAATGTAACGGCCGATATTTACCTTCGCATTACGCCGGGTGTGGACGCCCATACCCATAGCTTTGTTATGACCGGCCAGAACGACTCTAAGTTCGGCTTTACGCTGGAAACGGGGGATGCGCTGGCTGCTGCCAAACGGGCCGCTGCTATGCCCGGCCTTGCCTTAAAGGGAATGCACTGCCACATCGGCTCGCAGATTTTTGACGAGGCTCCCTTTGCTCATACGGCAGAGCTTATGATCGGGTTTATGGCCAAGGTGCGCGAGGAAATGGGCATCACGTTGACAGAGCTGAACATGGGCGGCGGATTCGGAAGCCGCTATGTGGAAAGCGATGCCGTCATGCCCTACGGCGAATATATGTGGCGGATTGCCGGCGCCTTAAAGGCCGTGGCCGCCAGTTTGTCGTTCCCTGTACCGTATATAGTCATTGAGCCGGGCCGTTCCATTGTCGGCAACGCAGGCATTACCCTTTACACCGTCGGCAGCGTGAAGCATATCCCCGGCATACGCACGTTTGTGATTGTAGACGGCGGCATGACCGACAACCCCCGCTATGCGCTGTATCAGTCGCCGTATACGGCGGTTATTGCCAACCGTGCCAACGCCCCGGCAGACCAAACAGTGACTATTGCCGGCCGCTGCTGTGAAAGCGGAGATCTGATCCAAGAACATACGAAGCTGCAATCCTGCGGCCGCGGCGATATTTTAGCCGTTATGACAACAGGGGCATACAACTACTCCATGTCCTCCAACTATAACCGTATTCCAAGGCCCGCCATCGTCATGGTCAAAGACGGGGTGGACCGTGTGGTGGTCAAAGCGGAAACGTATGCCGATGTCATGCGCAACGACGTGTAAATACTTGATTTTAAGCACCGGACGGATGACCCGCCCGGTGCTTGTGTTTTTAGGGCGTGCATGGTAAGATTACGATACATTAAGCTAGACTTTTAGGAGGCAGCTTTATGCAGTTTCCCGATTTATCCGACAAGCGCTGGCAGGATTGCCCCGAAAATCCCATCGTCGGCTTTTTTCATGGGGAGAAAAACCGGTATGCCATCGGCGACCCGCAGATTCTCCTACCCGGTGCGTTTGACCACCAGTGGCATATGTTTTACCACGGGTTTTTTGACGATTATATTCCCTATCTCTATCATTTAACCTCCGAAGACGGGCTTTCTTGGTCGTTTTACAAGCGGTGGCAATTTAACGTCGGCCCAGTTTGTCTTTTTAAAGATGATGGGCGCTGGATTTTATATTCCTCTGAAGTAATATGGCGGGATTTGAAGGCCCAGGGCCGCCCGGGGGATACCTACGGCAAGAATGTGGCGTACATTATCCGGGCAAGAACGAGCACGGATTTGGAAGAATGGTCAGAGCCGGTGGATATTCTTGTGGTGGACCGCCCGTGGGAAGAGGTCGGCCCGGAAAAATGCGTGCGCAACCCCTGCATGGTGCGCCTGCCAAACGGCAAATACCGCTTGTATTACAGCGGCGGTTCGGTCTTGCTACCCCTTTGCAATTATCCTGAGCCGCTTCATATCGGGGTTGCCGAGAGCGATTCGCCCTTGTCTGGCTTTGTAAAGCGGGACGAGCCGATTCTTTCCCCCGATGCAGATAACCCATACCGGAACTTAGGCTGCGGCGGGTTTAAGGTGTATGGGTGGGAGGATCAGTATATTGCCTTTTACAACCCGATTTATCTGGATGCGGAAGGATACCCTCGGTCGGCCATTGCTGTGTTGGTGTCGAAAGACGGGCTTGCGTGGGAGGAAGCGCCCTTTGGCCCCATTTTGTTGCCGGGCACGGCGGACTGGAAAAAAGCATTAGTCTACCAGTTGGACTGTGTTTCCGTCGGGGACGAGCTTCGCATTTACTACAATGCCCGGGATGAGTGGCTAGACGGGATTGAGCGCATTGGCTTGAGCGTTCTAAAAGACCCGGAAATACATATTCGGAAGCTATTTTAGGCATGCTGAAAAGGGATCTGCTTGATTCTTTTGCTGTAAAACCTCGCAGGAAGCAACAAAAAAATATCGGAAGGATTGACAGTATTTCGGGGATATGCTATAATAATAAAGTGATTTATACCCCTTGCTTATCCGTTTCTCCGGATCCAAGGAAGGTCAAGCTGGCTTTCGGATACCCAGGGAATCTGTGGAGAGATGTCTGAGTGGTTTAAAGAGCCGGTCTTGAAAACCGGTGACCCGAAAGGGCCGGGGGTTCGAATCCCTCTCTCTCCGCCAACTATTCCCTGGGCGGTGAAACCCATACAAAGGATGAACCATTAACATGATTAGAGCGGCGATTTATGGATTTGGCAACATTGGACGGTTTGTTTTGGATACGCTGTTGGTGGATCCCGATTTTACCGTCGTGGGAATCGTTAGCCAAAGCTGTTCAGAGGCCTTTGTCGAGGGAGTTCCTGTTGTACGAAGCGTGGATGCGCTTGGCGCTGTAGACGTGGCGATTGTTTGCTCGTGCAGCCGCGACGTGCCTGCTGTGGTAAAGAAGCTGCTTTCTAAAGGCATTTCTACGGTTGACAGCTTTGATATTCATTCCCAGATTGCAGAGTTGCGAAAAACGTTAGATCCGGTGGCAAAAGAAGCCGGCGCGGTTTCCATTATTTCTGCCGGCTGGGATCCCGGTTCTGACTCGGTGATTCGCGCCTTGTTGGAAGCCATGGCTCCCAAAGGAATTACCTACACCAATTTTGGCCCCGGCATGAGCATGGGTCATACGGTAGCGGCCAAAGCCATTCCCGGCGTCAAGGATGCCTTGTCCATGACCGTGCCTCTCGGATCCTCCGTTCACCGTCGTGTGGTCTATGTGGAGCTGGAGTCTGGTGCGACGCTGGAAGAAGTTACGGCTAAGTTAAAGGCCGATGCATATTTTGCCCATGACGAAACCCATGTGATTCAAGTGTCTGATGTTGCGGTTTTGCGCGATTTTGGACACGGTGTGGATTTGACGCGCAAGGGCGTTTCCGGTCAGACGCATAACCAGAATTTCCGCTTTACCATGAGCGTTCACAACCCGGCTTTAACAGCGCAGATTTTGGTTTCTTCTGCAAGAGCGGCCATGAAACAAAGCCCCGGCTGTTATACGTTGATTGAGGTTCCCATAATCGATCTTTTGTCCGGCGACAGGGACGAAATTATTCGCAGACTTGTTTAAAAAATATGCCGGTTTTGCAAAACCGGCTCATATATGGAGAAATACCCAAGTGGTGAAGGGGCTCCCCTGCTAAGGGAGTAGGTCGGGCATACCGGCGCGAGGGTTCAAATCCCTCTTTCTCCGCCATATAAGAACGCTAATTTTGATACAGTGAATATCAAAATTAGCGTTCTTGTCTTATGCCCGAAAATGGCTTGAAATAAGGCTTTTTCGCACTTTTTCATAAAAGCAGCAGTATTGCATGGGTTCGCTGAAACAAGAAACGCACACTTTCTCCGAGGAATTTTGCCTTGCACCATACCCTCGCTTAACGATTTATAGAGGGGTGTGCAAAATATCGGAGGGGTGTGCATTTTTTCGTAAGGGGTGTGCATCTTTTCTTGTATGCCATCGATTTCAGCCATAGCATCCAAATCTCTGCGGATCATTTCTGTTCCAGAACCTATTTTTACGGAAT